>JASHRE010000507.1 GCA_030037515.1 Candidatus Sulfotelmatobacter sp. | reverse complement strand
GCCGGATCGACCGAATCTTCCTTGCGTTCTCGCCCCCCGCCGAGAACCACGCAAGCAATCCCGATCTGTTCGCATTGCATAGAAACTAGATAGCCCTTGCGCGAGCTGGCGACTTGCATCGCGTGCCGTGACTGGGGTAGCCGCTTCGGATCGTCGACCACCCGCGGATCGCCCCTTTGCAATGCGATCATCTCGCGAAATTTTTCCATAGCTTTACCGGAAGCAATCAATTGCGCGGCTCGCTGCTTGCCTTCCCCGACGGTTTTCGAAACTCCACCCAGGTTCAGCATCCATCCGGCCAGTTCGAGACACAGTTCGCGCAGATCTTCGGGTCCGCGTTCGTGCAAGATCTCCATGACTTCGACCACTTCGAGCGCGTTGCCGATCATCTTGCCGAGCGGCTGATCCATATCTGTGATGACAGACACCGTTCGTTTTCCCATGCGTTCGCCGGTTTCGACCATGAGTTTGGCCAGGAACGCAGCCTCCCTTTCGCTCTTCATGAAGGCACCGGAACCGGTTTTCACATCGAGCAGCAGGGCGTCGATCCCTTCGGCCAATTTCTTGCTCATGATGGAAGCGCAAATCAGGTATGGACTTTCAACCGTGCCCGTGACGTCGCGCAGCGCATAGAGTTTGCGGTCCGCAGGGGCGATTTCCGCGGTCTGGCCGATCATGGCGCAGCCGCAGGTCTCGAGCACGCGCCGAAATTCAGCCACCGAAAGATTCACGTTGAAGCCGGGAATTGATTCCAGTTTGTCGAGCGTTCCGCCAGTGTGTCCCAAGCCCCGGCCGCTGATCATGGGAACGGCAACGCCCGCCGCTGCAATGAGCGGGGCAAGTACAAGAGAAGTCTTATCCCCCACACCCCCGGTCGAGTGCTTATCGACCTTACACCGCGGCAGCGAAGAAAGGTCGAGCACTTCGCCGGAGCGCAACATGGCGTCGGTGAGTGCGGCGGTTTCGGCGCGCGTCATGCCGCGGAGCACAACCGCCATGAGCCACGCCGAGATTTGGTAGTCAGGAATGTCGTTTTTGGCGTAGCCGCTGACTAATCCTTCAATTTCCAAACGCGAAAGCTCACAGCCGTCCCGCTTTTTTCGAATCACGTCAACCGCGCGAAAACTTTCTGCCGCCGGGTTGGGGTTCACTGGAGGCGGAATCCTTCGGGGAGAAGTTCTGTGATATGCGCCTGCTTGGGTCCGTTTGCGCCTTCGAAAAAGACCGTTGCGTCAGGTCCGAACTCATAGATCACCTGCCGGCACGCGCCGCAGGGCGAGCAAGCAACGCCCCGGTCATTCATCACCGCAACAGCACGGATCTCAATTTTCGGACCCAATTGCGCAACCGCCGAAAAAATCGCCGTGCGTTCAGCGCAGTTCGTCATGCCATAGGAAGCGTTCTCGACATTGCAGCCTTTGAAAATTTCTCCGCTCGTGAGCAGAATGGCCGATCCGACACGAAACTTTGAATACGGAGCGTGCGCGTTTCTCATAGCTTTACGCGCCTCCTCCTGGAGTTTTTTCCTCACTTCCCAAGAAATGGAATTTTTCGACATAGCCGAAAGCGTTCGCCATTGTAAACCCTGCCGACAACTTCGTACGCCGTCGGCTAGCTGCGCTCCCTAGGCCGGAGTTCCGGGTCGGGGCTCTGACGCGCAATTCAGGGTACAATTGCAGCGCGCATCAATATTATGTCGGCCGATCGTGCACAATACGCGGGGAACGAAGTGACGGCGCCGGACGCGATTGCGGCGCTGGGCGGACATCCGCTTCTCCCCAACCGCGGCGTTCCGCTCGAGCTCAACTGGATTCAGGAAGTCCGCGCGAACACGAGCGCGGTCGAGCGGCGCACGCAATCGCAAGTGGCTCGCCGGACGGTAAAAAAAGAATGGCAGGCTGCCTGGTTGCTGCGCGCCATCACCTGCATGGATTTGACCACGCTGTCCGGCGACGACACCGATGAGCGTGTGCGGCGCCTGTGCGCCAAAGCAAGATATCCGGTGCAGCAGGAAATCGTCGAGAAACTCGGAATCGCAGGGCTAGGGATTAAGGTTGCCGCCGTCTGCGTGTATCACACCTTCGTCGAAACCGCACTCAATGCTCTGGATGGAAGCGGCATTCGGGTCGCCGCGGTGTCGACTGGGTTTCCCGCCGGGCTGTCGCCTCTGGCCGAACGGGTGGCCGAAATTCGCAGATCCCTCGAAGCAGGCGCGAACGAAATTGATGTCGTCATCACGCGCGCCCACGTATTTGGCGGACGCTGGCAGGCGCTCTACGACGAAATTGCCGCGTTCCGACAGGCGTGCGGACCCGCACACATGAAAGTGATTCTTGGAACTGGCGACTTGCTGACATTGCGCAATGTCGCGCGAGCCGGTTTGGTGGCCATGATGGCGGGCGCAGACTTCATTAAGACCTCAACTGGCAAAGAAGCAACGAATGCGACCTTGCCGGTGAGCTTGGTCATGGTTCGTGCCATCCGCGACTACGCTCAAAAAACTGGCATGGCCGTCGGATTCAAGCCAGCCGGTGGCATTCGAACAGCCAAGCAGTCGCTCGATTGGCTCGCCCTGATGAAGGAAGAGTTGGGGCGGTCATGGTTGCGGGCCGAGTTGTTTCGCTTTGGCGCCAGCGGGTTGTTGGGCGACATCGAGCGCCAATTGGAACATCAAGCGACCGGCCGGTATTCGGCGGAGTATCGCCACCCGATGGCATAGCCCGACGGGAATCGCACCTCTCCTAGACGCGACGAAGCCTCGGGCACTCAAAACGAACGGAACCAAAACGCGATGAGCATCGCTGAAAAATTCGTCGCCATGGAATACGGGCCTGCGCCCGAAGATCCGAAAGAGGCACTCGGGTGGCTCGACCGCCATCAGCGTAAGTTTGATCTCTTCATCGGCGGGCAATGGCGGCCGCCGGCAAACGCTCAGGACTTCGACACCTTTGATCCCTCCACCGGCGAAAAGCTGGCCAGCGTGGCACAAGGTGGCGCTGCTGATATCGACGCAGCCGTGTGCGCCGCAGGTGCCGCCGCCGCGAAGTGGCGCGCGCTGACGCCGCATGCTCGTGCCCGTTATCTGTATGCGTTGGCCCGGTTGGTCCAGAAGCATTCGCGATTGCTCTCAGTTCTTGAAACCCTCGACAACGGCAAGCCCATTCGCGAAAGCCGCGACATCGACATTCCTCTGGTTGCTAGACATTTCTACTACCACGCAGGCTGGGCCCAGTTGCTCGAGCAGGAATTTCCCGAGCACGAAGCCTGCGGTGTGGTCGGCCAGATCATTCCCTGGAATTTTCCACTGTTGATGCTGGCATGGAAAATCGCCCCCGCCCTGGCCACGGGAAACACGGTTGTGCTCAAGCCTGCTGAGTTCACGCCTCTGACCGCGCTCAAGTTCGCCGAACTCTGCATG
>JASHRE010000506.1 GCA_030037515.1 Candidatus Sulfotelmatobacter sp. | reverse complement strand
AGATGGGACAGCTTTTCGGCCACTGAGCGCAGCGCTTCGAGGCGCCGGTCGGTGTTGAAGATGTTGTATTCCGTGTCGTCCGCGGTGAACGGCTGGCCGGTATCCGGAGTGCCCTCGGTCGTGCCCGTCGTGCCCTCTTCGTAGCCTTGGCCGCCGCCTTCGCCAAAGGCTAGGATCTGTTTCTTAAGCAGGTCTCGGTCGGCGGTGAAATCTTGATTCACCAGCAACGAACTGCCCAGCGACACGATCGAGACCAGATCGGCGGGCGCCATCTGCGAATCGACATAGTGGTCGGCAGAAACGATGGCACGATCGATCTCGTCCGGTTCCATGGCCGAGAGATCGAAGAAGAGAATGATCAGCCGGCGATCTTTGAAGGCATCCGCGGAATTCGAAGCGGGAGGGGCGGCCGGCTTGCTTTCCTCCGGCTCCGCCTCGGTATTGGCGAGCGGTCGTGTCTGCGCGACGGCCTGATTCGCCACGGCGTCGACGTCTTCCACGTCGAACGAAACGACCCTTTGCGGCTTGTTGTCTTCGAGGATCGTGAAGTCTTCCGGCTTGAGCCCGCGGACAAAATTCCCGCTCTTGTCCCTGACCGTCACATTCACCAGAACCAGATCGGACTGAACGCGAAATGTGTAGTCGGACGACTGGGACTGCTGCGCCCCCAAACTCGTACACAAAAGCGCAAAGCACAGCAGGATTGACAGCAACCGCTCCGCAAATTGAGGCGCGGCATCAGGCCAAACAGCGGGTTTCTCGACTCCGCGAGAACTGACATGACCGGACTTGGTAGCACTCATACTCGTCATCCTCAAAACCGGAACCTTGCCGTCATCGTGATCTGGCGCATCGCGCCGACTCCGGTCACTCGTCCGAAAGTGGGCGAAGTGACCGAGGTATCGATCGAACTCCAATTGGGGATGTTGAAAACATTCGTCGCCTGGGCGCGGAACTCGAGCGTGCGCGACTCTTTGAGCGGAATCACCTTCGTGAACGCCATGTCGAAAACTTTTGTTCCCGGACCGACAATGCTGTTGCGGCGCGCGTTGCCATACTGGCAGTCGGGCGGACTCGGCGGACTAGCAAATGCTGCCTTATTGAACCACTCCCCAATCGTCGGATGCGACAACTGAATCGATTGTCCCGGAACTAGGTCGGGGCGCAGGGTTCCGTTCGTGCCGCCGTTGACTTCGCACGCACTTCCTACCAGGCGCGGAGTAAATGGGAGGCCGGAAGCGATCGTCCAGTCGCCGCTCCACTGCCAGTCGCCAAACATGGCAGGCAACGGTCCGTTACCGCTCAACCAGCGCTTATCGTGGCCGAAAGGAAGCTCCAGCAAATAATCCGCCGTGAAGCGATGCGTCTGGTTGAAGCTGGACAGCCCGCGTTCTGCGGAAATGTCGAACGGATTCTGTGCAACCGAGTTCGCCCCGCTTCCCGCCGACGCGGTTGCATTGCTGGCGCCGCCACCCATCGCGCCTGTGCCGCCCGCGCCCAATCCGGGAGTGCTGGCCGCCGAAGTTGCTCCGGCACCGATCGAAGATGCGTCGTCGATTGACTTTGAAAATGTGTAAAGCCCGCCGATCGAAAATCCGCTGGCCAGGCGCTTGCGCACGCGGATCGATCCCGCATTGGCCTCGGCATCACCGATAGAATTCTCGTAGGTGAAGGCTTGCACGCCTGGAATACGAATCGCGGCGCCGGTTTGAATAAGAATGCGATTCGGCGCTTCCAGAATGTCAAGGTTCGTGCCCTTGGTTCCCGTATAGTCGATGTTTACCAGCAGCGTGGGGCGAATCTGCTGCTGAATGTCGAGGTTGCGAATCTGCACGTACCCCCATCGGTAGTTGGGATTCACGGCGTAGCTATTGGTGATCTGGCCCGGAAGGGGTTCGGGAAAACCGTCCGCGAGCGTGAGCGGTTCGGTCGGAGATTGAATGTTTGTCTCGGCTGTGGAAAAGGGAGGCTGAAACGCCAGCTGCTGCGCGATTGTCTGGTATGCGCCGGTGTTGTAGTTAATGCCGTATCCGCCGCGGACGACTGTGTTCTTCAGCGGCTTCCAGGCGAAGCCAACGCGTGGAGCGAACCCTTTGCGATCCGGCCGCACAAGAGTTGCGGGAAGGCTGCCGCTGAAAGGCCCGGGCCTTCCGGGGACGACCACCGCAACATTCGATTGAGACAATTGCGGCGGACCGGAAACAAATACGGCCGGGGAGAGGTCGAGATTCGCAATTTGATTGTTCAATTCCCGGAACGGCGAAACGTATTCGTAGCGCACGCCGGCGTTCAGCGTGAAATTGCCGCGCACCTTCCATTCGTCTTGTACGTACAAATCCCAGTAGTCGCCCCGGAAGTGATAATTGTCCTGGCCGAATTGCACTGAAGTTTGCTGTGGCAAGCCGAGCAGGAAATCGGCGAAATCATACCCGGGAACCTGCTGTCCGTTGACGACTCCCGATGTGTTGGCTCCGGTGAAGACGAACGAACCCCGCGCATTGCTGCTGGCCTCGGTGTTGAGTTGCACAAAGCGGAAATCGCCACCCCAGCGCACGCTGTGTTTGCCATGACTGTAGACCACGTAGTCGGAAAGCGTGTAGGTCTGATTGCGCAACAGCTGCGGATTGGTATCGTTCAGGCTGGCAAAATCCGTGAACGACAGATTGGGCAATCCCCAGTCGAAAGGATTCGTCGACACCCCCGTGATTCCCACAGCGGAAGCAATATCGTCAGTAAACGCATACAAATTTTGCGTATGCGTCCGGCTGCGATTGAAGTCGAAGCGCAGACTGTTCGTCAGTTTCCCGATGCTGCGAACGTAGCCCACAGGCGCGTCCCACCCCTGCACATCGGTGCTGCCGCCTACCGACGGAAACGGATTCGTGATATTGGAATCGGATCGGTGAAAGTGCAAGCCGAAGGTTAAGTTGTTGCGCGACGAATTGCGGCCTCCGCCGCCGCCGCGGCGCCCGAACGCGGGAGCCGCACCGAAGGAGTGGTTCACGCGAATGTTGAGATCGTCGGTGTCGTTGTGGGTGGCGGTGATGAACTCGAAGTTCTGGAGGGTTCCGGGCAGATTCGGCTCGGGAATGTAAGGGAGCAAGTTTTGTGCGACCGGACTGATGCAAGTTGCAGGAATGGAACCGGTCGGTCCCGCAGGAGGCGACGGACAGGATGAAGTCGCGGGGATCAAAAGCTCGACCGGCTGCCCTTGCGTCCCGGGATAAGTCGTCTGGGAAAAATTCCCCTGGCGCTCCAGCAGCGTCGGCACCGTCGAGAAATCCTCAAACGGGTTCTCCCCCCGCCGGCCGTTGTAATTAGCGAAGAAGAATGTCTTCGCTCCGCCATGATAGATCTTTGGAATATTCAGCGGGCCGCCAATCGATCCGCCAAAGCTGTTCTGCTGGTATGAGGGATTTGTGGCCGGTTCGCCGACCAGCGCGTAGGGCGCCGCGTTCAGCGCCGCGTCGCCAATTCCGTAATAGAGGGAGCCGTGCGGATGGTTGATGTCGAAACCACGGCGTCCCACGATCATCATGGGCCCTCCGCCCCCGCGGCCACCACCTCCCCCGAAACCGCCGCCTCCGCCCGGACCTCCGCCCGGACCTCCGAATGCCCCGGCGGCTCCAAAACCCCCGCCTTGTGCGCGAGCGTCGGCGATGCGCTGCTGCAGTTCGTCCCCGCTCATGGAATTAAACGGATTCGAAGTGTTTCCTGAGACCGCGATCGACTCGGTGGCGCCGTTCGGATCAATCCCCGGAACCGGCATGCCCGAAGGCACAACGTCGCTCATACCATTGTTTGCCGTGTCCTGACCGGCCAGGCTCTGCATGATCGACAGGCTCTGAAACCCGCGCTGGCTGAAA
>JASHRE010000505.1 GCA_030037515.1 Candidatus Sulfotelmatobacter sp. | reverse complement strand
TTTCGACGGCCTGCGAATATCGTTTCACGTATATAACACACTCGACGATGTGAACGCTGTGGTTGAAGTTCTCAAGAAGAACAGGCATCTTCTGTCGCTTGCTCCTGCCGGTGTTGCCAGTCATGACTGATCCGCAACGCTCTGAGGCAAGCGCGGCCCTCTGGCTGCAAACGTCACCCGCAAATGAGGCGGAGGGCTTGCATCGCCGGCTCAGCCAACGGCAGCTCACGATGATGGCCATCGGCGGCGCCATCGGTGTGGGCTTGTTTCTGGGAAGCGGCGTCACCATTCGATTGGCCGGCCCCGCCGTGATTCTTTCTTACCTGTTGGGCGCCGGCATTGCACTGATCATGTCCCAGGCGCTGGCGGAGATGGCGGTCGTACATCCGGTCGCGGGTGCGTTCGGAGTCTACGCCGAGACCTACCTCAACCACTGGGCGGGATTTTCCGTCCGCGCGACTTACGGTGCCGCGCAGATCATCGCCATCGGCGCCGAGGTCTCGGCCGCGGGCATATATATGTCGTTTTGGTTTCCCAACGTTCCGCAGTGGATTTGGGTGGTGCTTGTTTCCGCCGCGTTGGTCGCGCTGAATTCCATGCAGGTGAATCGCCTCGGCGAATTTGAATATTGGTTCGCCATGATCAAGGTGGTTGCCATCGTAGCCTTCATCGCCGTCGGAATGCTTCTGATTTTCGGCCGCGGTTCTAACGGGGCCACCGCTTGGGCCAACCTAACGCAACACGGAGGATTCTTTCCCGCAGGTTGGGAAGGAGTCTGGCTCTCGCTCACGCTCACGATCACGAGCTACATGGGAGTGGAAGTAATCGCTGTGACCGCCGGCGAGGCGGAACGTCCCGACGTCACCATACCCCGGGCGATGCGGAACATCGTCTGGCGGCTGATCCTC
The DNA here is from genome assembly GCA_030037515.1 of Candidatus Sulfotelmatobacter sp. GTDB lineage: Bacteria > Acidobacteriota > Terriglobia > Terriglobales > Acidobacteriaceae > Sulfotelmatobacter. The sequence goes on along the minus strand of JASHRE010000505.1, from coordinate 1,773 downwards.
TTTTATGTGCTGGCCATGGCGATTATGGTGACCATGGTTCCCTGGGACCAGAGCACAGATTCGTCAGGTCTTTCCGGCAGCCCGTTCGTCACGGTATTCTCTGCAGCTCATGTGCCCTTCGCTGCGGCGATCATGAATTTCGTCGTGCTCACGGCCGCGCTCTCGAGCGTCAACACCAACCTGTATCTCTCGACCCGTATGCTGTTTTCTCTTGGCCGCGAAGGTTATGCCCCTGATTGGATGGGGAAGGTAAGCCGCAATGGCGTGCCGCATCGCGCCCTGCTGGCTTCCACCGCGGGAATCATTGCTGCCATTCTGCTGGCCGTCTTCGCGCCGAAGAACGCTTTTCTGATGCTCTACGGAACCGCAGTCGCCGGAATGCTGTTTGTATGGCTGGTGATTCTCACCAGCCATCTCCGTTTTCGCAAGGCTGTGGCTCGCGACCGAATCTTAAATTTGCCCGTGCGCCTACGGGTGCATCCGATTTTTACTGTGTCCGGTATTGTCTTGCTGATTGCAATTTCAGTGACAACCTTCTTCGTTCACGGTTTGCAATGGTCCGTCCCTGCTTTTGTTATTTTTCTGGGATTTATAACGCTTCTTTATTTTCGCAATCGAGAGAGCAAGCTCGGAGTATAGCTTTTCAAATCTCATGCCGGTCCAAAGCAACCCTGCGCGGGACAGTCACAAACTAGGTCAGGCGTGCCGGGAGATCCACTCGTCGCTTCGAAGTCGGTTCAAGGGCGATCTGTTACGCCCCGGCGATCCAGGCTACAAAGACGCTCGGATGATTTGGAATGGCATGTGGGCAAGGCATCCGGGCCTTATCGCGCGCTGCATCGACGAACGCGATGTCCAAATTGCCACCAAAATCGCAGCCGATACAGGTATCGTTACCGCCGTCCGCTGTGGGGGACACAGCCTCGCTGGCTTCAGCACTTGCGAGGGGGGATTAGTAATTGACCTGTCGAGAATGCGCCAGGTGGCGGTCGATTCCAGAGCCCGCCGGGCGCGCGTTGCCGGAGGTTGCCTTTTGGGCTCGATCGATTCCGCCACCCAGAAAGCAGGGCTGGTCTTTCCCTCGGGAGTCGTCTCCCACACCGGCGCTTCCGGACTCATTCTGGGTGGAGGGACAGGCTGGCTCACCCGCCGCTTTGGCTTGTCCTGCGACAATGTCGAAGCTTTTACTCTCGTCACTGCCGCCGGTTCCATGGTGCGGGCCAATGCGAAAGAAAATGCGGACCTGTTCTGGGCCTTGCGTGGAGGCGGGGGAAACTTTGGGGTTGTGACTGAATTTGAACTGAAACTTCAACCGCTCGAATCGGTTGTGCTCGCAGAAGGAGTGACTCCCGAATCCCACGTCCGGCAACTTCTCGAGTTCTGGAGGGACTTCATGGCTGAAGCTCCCTTCGACCTGAAATGGAATCTTGACGTTCGCCTTGCCCCGCACACGCAGAAAGTTCCGGCACCTCTTCGCGGTCGGCCCGTGGCCGGCAGTTCGTTGCTTTGGACCGGTGCGCCGGAAGCGGCGCAGCCGCATTTTGACCACGCCCTTTCCCTCTGCCATCCCCAGTCCGTGCGCATCCAGACCGTGCCGTTCCTGCATGTGCAGACCATGGCCGATTTTGACTTTCCGCATGGTGGCCGATACTACGCGAAATCGGGATATTTCAAGTCTCTCGACGATGGCACGATCGATTGTTTTCTCGATGCGCTCGCTGCGATTCCCTCCCCCGAAATACGGATCGAACTAACTTACCTCGGTGGCGCAGC
>JASHRE010000504.1 GCA_030037515.1 Candidatus Sulfotelmatobacter sp. | reverse complement strand
CGGAGGAAGCTTTCTCCGAACTGGTGAGAGAGCACGCCAAGAGCGGTGTCTCTGGTGTCCTGCCTAAGTTCCTGGATACTGAGGAGAAACAGACGAAGACCGCGGGACTGGGACCACACAAGAAAGCAACGCTGCTTACTCACAAACACATCATCAAAGGCGCATCCGGCAGGCTGCCGTACGCCACCGCCAATGAGCACCTGTGCATGAAGGTGGTTTCAAGAATAATCGAATCCACAAAAACAGAGCTCTCCGAAGATGGGAATGTTCTCGTAGTCCATCGGTTTGATGTCGATGACAACGGTAAGCCTTTCCGGGCCTTGGAAGATTTTTGTGCGCTGCTTGGACTTCGGCCTTCCGCGAAGTATGAAACGACTTGGGAGCGAGTCGCAAAAGCAGTCCGCACGTATGTACAAGGGGGGCGCCATTACGAGACCTTTCAGAGATTAGCCGCCATCCTTCTGTTGACCTACGCGTTGAAAAACGCCGACTGTCACTCCAAAAATGTGGCACTGGTCTACACCTCGCGCACCGACGCCCGCCTCGCACCTGCGTATGACTTTTTCACTACCTCCGTCTATTCAGGCTACCAACACAATCCGCCGGGCATAAGCTTCATGGGAAAAAAAACCTGGCTGCCAGGGAAGACGCTTGGCACATTCATCATCAGCAACTTCGGTATCCCTCAGCGTGAGCAGAAACAGATCGTCGAGCGCATCAGCGATGCTGTCGCTGATGTTGCCCCCTCCATCCGCGAACTCATGAAAAGTCTTCCGGGATTCAAGGACACCGCAAAGCGAATGCTCGCTACCTGGAGCGAGGGAGTCAAGGTTTTACGGGGAACGCATATGTACAGCCTCACGCCTTGGAAGTCCGGCCATGCTTTCGAGGAGATCTCTGACCCGCCGAAACTTGCAAGTCCTCGAAGAGTGATTGGCCGTTCGGAGTTGCTGGCAGACCGCCGCAAATCCAAGTCGAAGTAGAGCCTCCCATAACCCAAATCGATTTCTGGCGGGCGAACGGGCGACCGGGGTGCTTGATTGTTCCGGGCGCCAGATTTCTTCTTTGTTGCCCAAGAGATGAAGTCCGTCATCGATTTCGATTACGGTGTCGCGAATTTTTTCATAAGTCTCGTCACAAATTGCAAGGCTGGAGGGTCTTTCGTTTGTACAGGGTCTGATCATTTCCGCTGAGAAGATTGCAAAACCCCGGCAACTACGCAGCACGAGGCCAGGGCTGCGGATTTTGGGCACTGCACTTCCCCCTGAACATTCGCAGGCGCTCACGCCTTCGTGTCCAGATGCCAATGTGCCCACGGAGGCCTTCGTTACGGTGAACGGAGGCCTCCCCTGCCCCAAATAGCAACTGGATCTGCGGAAAGGCTGACATCCAGCTCTGAAGAACGATGGGAATAGTCATTGTTTCCGATGCGCACGGCAACTTGCTTTTGTCTATGTCATGCCACGCCTTCTGACCCGCTGTACGGTAATTGTCCACCCGACTCGCCCGATTGGATCGCGGATGTGCAGAACATCTCAGCCGACGTGCTCCTGGTGGCTCGGATGAATTCGACAACCGCGTTGGGTTCTGGGCCGTAATTTACCAAGTCCCCCAGGAGCCACAGTTCGGTATAAGCTTCCGGCAGGGCACGGAGAGCTTCCTTGGTCAAACCCATAGAGCCTCCGTGCGTCGCATCGGTGACTGCCTCATCCTTAATCCTGGCAGTCTGGGTCTGCGGCGGTTTGTTCCCGGCGGACATTCTTATTTACTCCTGCGGGTCTCTGAGCATGCATGCCGACGGTTGATGCCCGAGTCTTTCAGAGGATTTTGGGGGTCGGCTTGTCAAATTCATTCTGTCGAATCGGCAAGGGATTCCTGCAGTCGAGACATTCACGAATGCGACGGGCGAGTTCCTCGGGATCAAAGGGTTTCTGGATGACTGTCATGCTTTCATCGCCAGTCAACTGGTTTTCCGCGAGCGCCTCTTCTGAGTAGCCCGTCTGCCTACCAGGAGATCCGACGCCGCCCGACCAGTGGTGCTGTGGGCTCAGAATCAGGGCGCCCTCAATAGCTACTAAGCGTGCTTGGGCACTCGCAGATTTCGAGAGGCGAAAGGAGATTAACGATGCCCGGCGGCTAACCGATAAGATGGGGAGCGATCACGCTGAGGAATTCACTGGAACCAATGATCTTGGTGTTCTTCCAGAACTTGGGGAAATGCCGCTGGTTTCCGGTCACCAGGTAGTCGGCGCGTGCTCGATCGGCACATTCAATGAACATATTGTCATCCGGGTCGGAGGTGACCTGACCGAGACGCGAGGGCGTCACGAGGTGAGCATGGTTCTTGATCAACTGCAGGAATTGTTGCCGTAAGTTTCTGCGGATCTTGAATTCAGGCCGAGCTAGAACTGTTGTGTACTCTGCGAGGATCGGTTCGGAAACATACCACCGGGCAGGCTTCGTCATCGCAAGCAGAACGACGGTCCGCTGCAGGCCTTCCGGCTTGAGCGCAGCGGACACGACCACATTTGTGTCGAGTACCAGCCGGAGGGGAATCATCGCCGCTTGGTTTTTCGAGCGGCGTTGATGGCCTGGTCGATCTGCTTGCCGCCCAGGCGGTTTGTGCCCTTTTGCTTGGACTCTCGGCCGATGATGCGGAGGACCTCGGGTTCTGGAACCGCAAGGCGCACATAATCCCGGATGCTGAGCAACACCGCCCGTGGGCTGCCTCGCTTCTCTATGACCAGGGACCGACCTTCGTCTTCGACTCGGCGAAGAAGTTTACCGAAATTCGTTCGTGCGTCCAGGGCGCTTACGACAATCCCATCATTCATAAACTCTCCAGTTAAATCAATTAAACTGTACAGTTCGCCTCAAATGTGTGTCAATGGGACATTCGATGACATGCCTTCGGAAGTCACTACTCTCAAGGGCGACCACGATCTCGTGCAGGACCTTGAGGTTGTCCACCTGGTCAACGGAACTCAAGCGGAAAGATCCAAGAACTTCGGCGAAAAGCTGCCAACCCGGCGCCTTCTCCCGCGCCGCCTCGGCCCGGCGCAATCCTCTTTCCGCCGCTTGCATTTGTACCAGGACCTTCTCTCGGATCGCAGGATCGCGAATGTCTCCAGGATTCCACACTCTTGCCACTGATTTCAGCAGCCCGCGGTACATGCGTTTGCCTATCACTCTTTCCATCCGTTCGATCCCGCACACGGTTTCACTGCTTCCGGCCGCACCGCTTCCGTTCTGCTGCGCATTGCCTTCGCCGCCGTAAGGTTTTCCTTTCGACCGTCCCTGCTCAGACGTGCCACCGGGTCGAAGACCCTCGAGCCATCCTTTCGGTGTTGCCCATCCGGGCAGTTGTGGCACACTTTTCGGTGGTTTGCGCTCATCCAGGTCCACCCAGGTTCCGGTGAAATAATTAAAGATAGCGACCCAGCCCAAAACAAACCGCGGCCCTCTTAAAAGCCTGAGCTTCAAAACCTTGATCCACTTTGTCGAGTTCGTCCACAAGAACACACGGACTGTGTTGATAGCGCAACGCGCGCACCAGAGGCCCTGCCGCAAAGAAGTCGATTGTGTGCAGTCTCGGCGCACTTCGGTCCAGTCCTTTTCGAGCTTCTCGCCCTGGGTTTCGAGGAATATTTTCTGGAGCGCTTCGTCGAATTTCCCAATTGCCTTCTCTTCCGAGATTCCGATGTAGCACTGCAGCCGCTCCACTGCTGCACCTGCAGCTTCGGCCACTGCGTACGCCAGTTCCGTTTTGCCGCATCCGGGAGGCCCTTCGATCAGAAGCGGTTTGTGCATCCTGGTTGCGAGAAAGACGATCGAGAGCGTTACCGGATCAGCGATATAGCGCGCGCGCTCGAGTTTCTCCGATAGTTCCTGAACGGATGAGAACACAAGGACGGCCCTCGCCAACGAACGCTACACCCGGAAAAATCTGTTGGCATTCAGCGGATGGTTTCTAGCAGCAGAGTTGCAGTTCTTCAAGGCACGCTGGCGCAGCACTATCCAGTGCTGCAAGGACCATAAAGCATTGGGTAGTCGACGGGCGATTTTGTTTGAGACATGAATGGGGTCACCGCTGTCGCACATCACACCTGCTTGACGCGGCCTTTTCACTGATTTTATTCTTGCTGTGTCGACCGAGCACTACGAATCTAGTCTTACCAATCTCAACGTCGCTGACAGTCGGCACATGATCGGCGACGCGATCGCGGCGTTTCATCACGAAAGGTGTGGGCTTGAGACTGGCGGGCTTCAGCGTGACCATGTTTTCATTCACCGATCCGCGTGTGACTGACGCCCGAATGGCCGTGCGCTAAGCCGTCGACCACAGAAAATAACTTCACCGATCGCGCCCTGACTGCGCGCCTTTGTAGCTAAGATCGTTCAAGGCACCTGCTTTACCGCACACGCAATTGCGTGAGGTGTCTGCCCTCGTTCGTTATGGCTCGGCCAGGCAAATCCAAACCCTTTCGCGGACGAAAATAAGGATTGTTGCTATTTTCAAAACTTAGGGGAATCGAAAATATGGATACGGCACCTTGGAGGCTCCCGAGTCGGAGAGCTGCTTGCTGACAAGAACGGAATAAATCGGAAAGATCGCAAGGAGCGACTACTTGGCCGTCATCCAGTCATCCGATTAATGGCTCCAAGGTTGCAACAAGGCATGATCCCCTGGTGCTGTGCCCAAGGTTTCTTTTGCACCGAAAAATGGGACTGCCATTGAGGACTTACATTCACTCCAAAATGGGGTGATTGAGCAGGACTGAGATGGTCGAAGCACCACTGTAAGAGATTAAAAAACATTCAGCACGACAACCTAATCCCTTTTTCGGGGACCAGGGGGCCGGAGGTTCAAATCCTCTCTGCCCGACCATTCAGCAATTTACGGTC
>JASHRE010000503.1 GCA_030037515.1 Candidatus Sulfotelmatobacter sp. | reverse complement strand
TGCTGCGCTACTGGAAATCAGAAGACGCGCGCCGCTCGGCACAGGAGGATCCCGACATGCTGCGCTGCTGGGCGCGATTAGGAAATGAGATTGAGATCGTGAAGGTGTACGAGACCCTGACCGGAGTGGAGCTCAACCAAGTCCCGAAGTAACCCGCCAGTTCTCCATCTCCTCGTGCTCCGGGAGCATTAGAATAGTCTCTTGCCCGGTCCATCTTCACATTCTTTCACCGACGACGCCGTCGAACCTCACGTTCGTGGAACTCTCCACATTCCCGAAAATCCCAATCATAACAGCTTGGTGCTGACTCATGGCGCCGGCGGGAACTCGCATGCTCCGTTGCTGGTCGCATTGACGGAAGCTTTCTGCGCGGCCGGATTCACCGTGCTGCGTTGCGATCTGCCGTTTCGGCAGGTGCGATCCTGGGGACCTCCCGGCCCGGGCGATGCCGCGCACGACCGCCAAGGATTGAAGAATGCCGTGGCAGCCCTGAAAAAGGTTCTCGAGAATCGAGTCGAAAAATTCCCGCTTCTCGCAACATCGGCGCGAAGTGGGCCACCCCACGTCTTTCTCGGCGGGCATTCGTACGGCGGACGGCAATCGAGCATGCTCTGCGCCGAAGAGCCAGGGATCGCGGCGGGGCTGTTGCTGCTTTCTTATCCGCTGCATCCGCCGCGGAAGCCGGCGCAGCAGCGCACCCAGCACTTGCCCGGTCTGCACACGCCCGCGCTATTCGTACACGGCACGCGCGATCCCTTCGGATCGATTGAAGAATTGGAACAGGCGACCAAAATGATTCCCGGCAAGACGAAGCTGCTCACCTTTGAAGGCGCGGGCCATGACCTCGGCTTCAAAGGGAAAGCAAGGAGGGAAGAGCTGCCGTACGAAGTTCTGCGCGCGTTCACCCCATTTTTTGGCTTATCGTCGTGAGCGCGTTGCTCGGGGTGACAACCACTAGGTCCGGTGGAGAAAGCGAGCGGCCACCGAACGGCGACTTCAGTTCACCCAGCCCGACTTGCCGCCGCCATTGCCTTTGCGCGACCGTTCGTCGGGAGGGATGTAGTTGCCGTGCTCATCGAATTCGACCTTTCGGTCATGCTGGCGCATGTAGACCTCGAACTTCCGCGCGGCACGGCGGCGCTTCCAGCGGTAGTAAGAATTGCGCAGCCCGTAATAACGCTCGCTGAATCCCATGTTGACCATCGCCGACTTCGGACCGCGCCGAACATACAGCCATCCAAACAGCAATCCGCCAAGGTGTGCGACGTAGGCTACGTTTCCGCCACCCGACATCGCCAGCGCGACCGTGACCACGATCAGAATCCCCACAAAATATTTCGCCTTGAGCATGAAGGGGAACGGGATCAGCATGATCTCGTTATCGCCAAATAACATGCCGAAGGCGATCAGGACGGCGAAGACGCCGCCCGAGGCCCCGACCGTGGGTTGAAACGGATTGCCCAGAACGTGAGCATACGAAAGCGCGATCGTTGAAATCGCAGCACCGATCACGCCAACCACGTATAACTCAACGAAGCGGCGAGGCCCCCAGGCGTTTTCGATCGATGCTCCGAACATCCACAGGCCGAGCATGTTTCCGAACCAATGCCAGAAGCCGACGTGAATGACGCTGTAAGTGATGATCTGCCAAATCCAGCCATGCTGGATGACCTGGAACGGAGTGAGCGAGAAATATCGAAAGATGAAGTCGGAAACGGGAACTCGCACCATGTCGGCAAGTTCCATCAGCAGAAAAACGCTGGTATTGATTCCCAGCAGCCAGATCACCGCTCGGGTAAACGGCGGCAGGCTCAACGTCATGGGTTCGCCACGTCTCACAAGTTCCCCTCCGTCTGGCTACGTCCTGCAGCGAAAGCCGCGATTCGCTCGCGCCACTTGCGGCGCCCTTTCAAAACATGATCACGACGCCTTTTGTAATTCTACCCGTTTGCCGCAGGTTTCAACGCTCCGGAACGGGAACGACCGGCAGGCTGCGATGGCCGGCGGCATCGAGGGCCCGCACTGCGAAAATGTTCTGGTCTTTCGAAATCGGCAGGGCGAATCGGGTCACGTTTCCCACAATCTGCGCGTGCTCCCAGTCCGGACTACTCGTCGCACGCCACATGATTTCATATCCCACCGCCAGTCCGCCGGGGGAGGCGTCCCAGGTCAGGGTCGAGTCATTCTCCAAGCCTTTCGTCAGCAAGTGCACATTCGCCGGGGGCGCAGGAGCTGCGGCCAGCGACGCCAGAGTCGCCGCATTCAGCCGCGCCACGTGCGCCACATAATCAAAATCGACAAACTTCAGCAAGTCGCCATATTCGATGCCGTTCTCCACGCGGGGGTTCTGATGCTGATGATGAAAATCTTCGCGATATTCCGTAAGCCGAACTGCGGAAAATCCCTCCTGATTGAAGGAATAATGATCGCCGCCACGGAGGTAGCGATCGAGTCGAAAGACGAGCATCGGCTTTATTCCAGCATCGTACGTGCTGCCGACTTCGACGATATAGCGCGCCAGTTCGCGCGATCCGGAGTCGCTTTCGCCGCCCAGCATGCCAATACGGCGGATTTCCTGGTCGGTGGCCGCCACCGGGATGCCCTCGGAGAAGACGCGAACCACGGACGGGTCCTGCCCCGAATTCTTGTCGCCGCCAACGATGTCGTTATTGAGAACGGCTTCGAGATCCCAGCCTTCGTCTTTCGCCATTTTCGCGAGATGATGGCTGCCGTACAATCCCTGCTCTTCGCCGGGGACAGTCAGAAAAATAATCGTCGCGGGAAATCTGAATTTGCTGAGCACGCGCGAGCACTCCAGGCTGACGGCGGTGCCGCTAGCGTCATCGTTGGCGCCGGGTGCATCGCCGGTCGCGTCGAAGTTGTCGCTGTCGCGCGAATCGTAGTGGCCGGTTACCAGCACGATCCGTTTCGCGTTCGCCGGATTTGTGCCCTTCAACACCGCATACACATTGGTGATTCGGGTGGGGCTGGAAATTCGGTCGGCGGGCTGCTGCACAAAGCTGTCAGTCTTGACGTCGAGGCATCCCCCGCACTGGTTCGAATAGCGTTCGAATTCCGCCTTAATCCACTCGCGCGCAGCGCCGATCCCGCGGCCCTTGGCGATCGATGCGTCGTCTTGCGCAGAAAGTGTCGAACGGGTTCCAAAGCTGACCAGCTTCTCAACGTTCGCGCGAACGCGGTCGGCGGAAATCTGCTGCAAAGCCGCAGCGATCTGCGGGTCGGCATGAACATCCGTCGAAGAATTCCGAGACTGCGCCGGGCACGGCCTACTGAACCATGCCAAACCGGCAAATA
>JASHRE010000502.1 GCA_030037515.1 Candidatus Sulfotelmatobacter sp. | reverse complement strand
GCAGAAAAATAGGCGACGGGATGAGGCCGTAAAACACCGGCATGCCTGGTTCCCCAAGTACGATCTTCTTCGAGATACTCGAGAAGCCTGCGATAGGCGTAGTTCACGCGGCTATGCAGCATCACCTGGGTGGCGCGAGCTTCCAATTGCGCCAAAGGCAGTTCACTCAACAGTGAAACGGGATTGTGGTTAAGATCGATCCAGCGGCTGGGATCGAGGTCGCGAAATACGCCCGATGCATTGTGATCCCAACTCCACCGCAGATTGCGGGCAATGGCCCAGAGACGTTCCTGCAGCGGTGCGATGAAGCGATCAAGCGTGCGGGCTTCGCTGACGATGGGGGCCACCTGCGTCGCAGCTTCTGTCAGCATGCGGATCTCGTCTTCGCTGAAGACGCGCGCCTCGACGGTTTGGACGACGAGCACGCCTTGCAGTACGCCCCGATCAATCAAAGGAACGCCCAAGAATGACTGATACGCCTCTTCGCCCGCTTCCTTAAAGTATTTGAATCGCGGATGGTTCTTGACCTGGCTGACAGCCACCGGCCGCACTTGTTCGGCGACCAACCCAGTGAGCCCTTCATTGACCGCCATGCGAAGAACGCCGATGCATTCGCGTCGGAGGCCAACCGTCGCGGCCAAAACTAGATTGGCCCGATCGGGCTCGAGCAGGTAGGCAGAGCAGACGTCAGTGCGAAATCTTTTCGCGATGAGTCCCACGACGTTCGTCAGAGTCTCGGCAGGCTGGGCGCCTTCAGCGACCAGCGTTCCAATTTCTTCGAGCGTGAGCACATTGTTGGCCGGCAAAGCCCGGATCTGCTGATCGATGGCGCCAGTCTTATCGTATCCGTCCAAGTTAGTAGCGGTCCTCCTATAGTCCCACTTGCAATGTATCATCGCCGGCTGCAATCGGAATGAGGGCAGGCCGACGCAAATGCTCGGAGTTCTATTGTACGGTGTGAAGCGGCACATGTCAGAGAGTCACAGCATTGAAAAAGCGTTCGAAGTGCGGACTGTAACTTTCATTGCGCGCCAATTCGAGGAAGAGTAAAATGCGGGCCATCCAGCCCAGTCGAACGCGGCAGCTCCAGCTACGGTCAGGTGGATCAACGCTGGCGTATGGCCCGGCGCATCTCGTCCATCCAGGGGTGGAGTAAAGGTATCATTTTTGATAATACCGTTGGCTCCCCTAACCGAAACTGCGCCTCGCAAGTTTATTTTTCGCCACTCACAAGCCAGACGTGCGCGACTTTCGGGCCATTACACCACCTCTTCTGATTTCGAGAACCAGCCCGGCAGATACAGAACATACATCGCCGCACTGCCCAGCAGGGGGACGGCCAGGCCTCCTCTGATGGTGCCGATTTTCGTTGAAAGAAGACCAACCAGCCAGGGCAGACATGCGCCGCCGAGATTCGACATCATGAAGGCCAACGATCCCACCCGCGTTGCCGCCGCACCGAATTCGCGCGACAAGAGAGAAATCGTAATTGGATAGACGCTCGCAAGGCCCAGCCCAGCCGCAGTGGCGCTCAGCGCAATCCCGAGCAGATGGTGCGATCGCGTAAGGCCTGCGATCCCCACGCAGGCGACCAACAACCCCAATTTCACCAATCGAACTTCGTGGAGATTTCGGAGCAGAGCCGGCGCAAAAAGCCTTCCCAGGGTCAGCGATCCGTAGAAGAAAGACGGAGTCGTGACGGCAATCGCCAGACGCATGCTTCTGAGGCTCGTAGCATAAGAGGCGACCCATCCGCCGAAGGCGTTCTCGGTTCCGACGTAGAGAAAGAACAATAGCAAGAGCACCGGCAGCGAGCGCTGCCGCCAATTGACGCTGAACCTGGTTTGCTGCTTGCGCTTATACGTTGCGGGCCGTGCCGCCTCAGACGGCATGGCTGTAATCCAGATCATCACCAGAAACGAAAAACCTGCGATGCACTCCAGCAACACAAGAAGATGCTGGGTCTTGTCGGCTGCCGCCACCAGAAACGGACATGCGACTGCGCCGGCACTCCATGCGAAATTCAGCACATTCAGCGCAGAGCTGCGGCGTGCGGGATTCAACTCCGCGACCAGCAGATTTGCCGCCGGTACTGCGAGGCCCGAACCCGCCCCGTATCCAGCAATGCAAACGACCCCCACAACTCTTGATCCGAGTGGCAGAAGGGCAGTGCTCGCGGCAATCACGATCAAGCCGGCATTGATTGTAAAGCGGAATCCAAAATCCGTGACCAGGACTCCTGACAAACCGACCGCAACGGTCGAAGCCAGAAATTGGGCAGTGAACAGAGCTCCAGCTTGCGTATAGTCGAGCCCCCACCGCGCAGAAAGCGTTGGCAGCAGCGGACTCAGGAGCACGGTCACAATGCCGATGGGAACAAACGCGGCGTTGGCAGCGAGAGTTAGGGTTTTGGCTGATGAAGAACTTAATCGTGGGTCGGTCGAACGCATGAAAACTCAGAGAGGAAAAATGAGAGCACGCCAACCGCCAAGCTTTAGCTCGGAGCCGGGCCAGTCGATTCGCGCACGACAAGTTCGGGTTCCACGGCAATTTCTGCCGGAGATTCTCTGTTGTCTTCGATGCGTTCCAGCAGACTCTGCGCCGCGACCTCGCCCATGCGACCCAGAGGTTGCCGAACGGTCGTTAGACTTGGCATGTGGAACGCAGCTCCAGGAATATCGTCAAAACCCATCACCGATACATCTTGAGGCACTCGCAATCCCTCTTCCTGCAAGGCGCGAATGGCTCCGATCGCAGAAATATCGTTGTACGCAAATAAGGCTGTGAATGGAACCTTGCGCGCCAACAATTGCTTGACGAAAGGATATCCGAGCATGGGAGTGGCGTCTTCTGTATCAATCTGCAGCGTCAGTTCCGGATCAATCCGGATGCCAATCTGCGCCGCCACCCGGCAGATGCTCGCCCAGCGCTCATCGGAGTCGGAACTCAACGGGCTACCTTTCATAAAGGCAATGCGCTCGTGATGGAGGCTTTTCAAATGATTCAGCGCAAGAACGGCGGCCCGGTCGTGATCGAGCACAATGTTGGTGATGCCCTTCAACTTTTTGTGTCCGGCGACTGCGACCGTCGGCAGCGCTGGACTTTCCTGCACTCTCGTGTCGACCGTGATGATTCCTTCGACTCCTCGTTCGGAAAGAATTTGCGAATACCGGCTCAGCAGTTCTGTGTCGTGCCGGTGGGCAACGGTGATGAAGAAATAGCCGCTCTTTCTCAGGTGCTGTTCAATGCCGCTGATGACGGCCGATCCGTAGGAGTCGCCGATCTCCTCCGCGATCACTCCGATCGTATAGGTCCGCTTGTTGCGTAGAGTGCGCGCGAAAAAATTCGGGCGATAGTTGAGCTGTTTGGCGGCGGCGTGGATCCGGTTCTTGGTCTCTTCGGGGATCGAGCGTGCCGAGGGAGCGTTGTTGAGAACGGCGGAGACCGTTCCCGGCGTCAGTCCAACGTATTGCGCAACCGCTTTCAGCGTGATCACGCCATTTTTTTGACCAGGTTTCTTGATTGGCGCCATGTCGGTCTTGAACAGTCAAGCGTTGCGCTGTGTTCTTATATGACTTCCAAAGTTTATGCTCCACCAACCCAAGTTAAGCTTCCCGGCTGTAAACGTTGTCGCAAGGATGCCGATGCTTGTTTATTGGCCTGCATATCGAACGCTGTTTGGCTTCGATCCACTGAGTGCAAAAAACAGAATGTAGAGATAGCAGACCACCGGCAAGAAAAATGCGTGATGAATTCCGATTCGGTCGGCGATTGCTCCCTGGGTGACGGGGATGATGGCTCCGCCCACGATAGCCATGATCAGGATTCCAGAACCATCACCAGTGAGCGGCCCAAGTTCCGCAACACCGAGCGTGAAGATGCTTGGGAACATGATGGAATTGAAGAAGCCGACCAGAATGATGCTCCACATCGCAAGACGTCCGTAACTGAGCATCGACGTCGCTACGAGCACGCTCGTGGAAATGGCGCAGAGCGCAAGCAGTAATCCCGTTCGTGCTGTCGCCTGTCCCCCTCGCATCGCAGCAGCCAGCGCGATCAGAACGGTGGCGATTGCCACCAGCACGAACAATGGCCGGCCAGCAACCACCAACCAGGCCAGAAACGTGAGGTTCGGCACCGATGGTTGATATCCGGACGGCAGAGTTCCTGCCATGGGGTATGACAACAAGATCAGTGCTAGGCTGATTGCCGCCGCGAGGGCCATGTACTTGGTTTTAGCGCCGCTCAAGAGACTCGAACCAATAAACCGGCCGAGCATCGCACCGCCCCAATAGAACGCGACAAAACTCGCCGCCAATTTTTCTGCCAACCCTCCGATAGCCGGCTCGTGGAAATAATTCACCAAAAAGCTTCCGATGGAGACTTCGGCTCCGACGTAAACAAAAATTGCAATCGCGCCGAAAATCAGATTCGGATGCTTCCAGATCGAGTCGTTTACTTTTTCCCCAACTTTGTGTTGGGCGTGCTCGATTTTGGGCAACTTGAAGCTTCCGATTGCGACCGCGAGCACAACGAGCGCCACCCCGAGGCCGACATAAGGCATCTTCACCGTTGCCGCTTCGTGCAAACGATAGGCCTGCAGAGCGTGCGGGGCCAGAGCGCGAATCTCGTCCATCGTTTTGGGAGCCGCGCTGAGAATGAAAAGTCCTCCAAAAAATGGGGCCAGGAATGTTCCTAAAGAATTGAACGCCTGGGTGAGATTGAGGCGGCTTGACGCGGTCTCGGGCTCCCCCAAAACCGTGACGTATGGATTTGCGGCTACCTGTAGGCAGGTGATGCCCGCGGCAAGAACAATGAGCGCCCCGAGGAAAAGCGCAAACGATGGAACGCTGGCTGCCGGCACGAACAGAAACGCGCCCAATCCCATGGTCAAAAGGCCGACGACCATTGACCGCTGGTAGCCGATCCAATCAATGATCTTCGCCGACGGAATCGAGAAAATGAAATACGCTCCAAAAAACGCGAACTGGATCAACATCACCTGGCGATAGTTCAAGTCAAAAATCGATTTGAGATGCGGAACCAGAATGTCGTTGAGGCAGGTCAGAAATCCCCACATGAAAAACAACGTGGTAACCGTGGCCAGCGGCGCGGTGTAGCTTTTATTTGGAGCCGTGGAACTTGTCGTGGAGGTATTGGGGGCGGTGATGGCCATGACCAGTAACCGGAATTCCAACAATTTTCGGCAATCGCCGCCATCATAGCACCCCGGGAGGCGGGATTGGCGCTTTTTCTTTTTCGTCGAAGTGAGTTCAGGCTGCTAAAAAATCGATTTTTGAATAGCCCAAAGGCGATCGCTCGCACTGGCAAAAGGGTGCTTACAGCCAGCCCGTGGTGAAACCTCAGCGCCCCCTTTTAAGTCTGAGCGACCGCTCTCTGCTCGGCGAATTGGCGGGAGAGCAATTCGAGATACTCACTCATCCCTTCCCCGGTCTTGGCAGAAAGACGAAGCACTTTCATCCCTGGGCGCACGGAATGAATGCTCTTTTCGGCTGCGTCCCAATCAAACTCGACGGCGGTTGCAAGATCTGTCTTCGTAATCACGGCAATATCGGAGCTGTTGAAGATTGTTGGATACTTCAGAGGCTTGTCCTCGCCTTCGGTAACCGACATCAGCACCAAACGCATGTTTTCGCCAAGATCGTAGGAAGAAGGACATACGAGATTGCCGACATTCTCGATAAAGAGAAAATCCAAGTTCCGCAAATCCCAGGCATCAAGCGCGCTCTCGACCATAGCGGCTTCGAGGTGGCAGAGGGTTCCGGTAGTGATCTGCCGCACCGGAGCCTTGCTGCGCGCGAGCCGGATGGCATCGTTTTCGGTCGCGAGATCACCCACCAGCGCGGCCACACGGTAGCGCGGCTGCAATTCGGTGAGGGTGCGCTCGAGGAAAGTTGTTTTTCCCGACCCGGGGCTCGAAACCAAACTCACGACAAACACCCCTGCCTGGCAAAATTTTCCCCGCAATCCCCGGGCGACTACGTCGTTCCGCTTGAGCACGTTTCGCCGTACCTCGACTAGACGTGGTTCGCTCATCTCGGCACCTCTTGGCTTGGAACCCGGCACTTCTCGGACTTCTCCGCTGGCGAGTCTTCGACTTCGAGCGCGAATATTTCGAGCTCTTTTCCTTGAACGATATTCCCCGTCGGCGCTCCGCATTCCGGACAAGCAAACTGCTGAAGGGACGGCAACGTTCGCCGTTCGTTGCAACGAGGACACAAAAC
>JASHRE010000052.1 GCA_030037515.1 Candidatus Sulfotelmatobacter sp. | reverse complement strand
CGACGGCGCTGACGGCGGCAAATTCATGCTCGAATTCAAAAAGGTGCTGGAGAACTGGAACCAGGAGATCGGCTGAGTTCTCGGCTCGACCCGATCGGAGGGAGACGGGGAGTGCTTCTTACCCTCCTCATGCTGCCAGGGCAAATCCCACGCCTGGATCGCTGCTGGAAAGCGGTATGACCCGAAATTTCCTGCCGTCCCGCTGCGACGTCGCTCGCCAGCCTGTGTTAAGCTGTCGGTTCCGGTGATTCCGCCCTGAGCAGGGGGCTTCCACAACAACAACTCCTCCCGGCCCCGGAAGAGATATTCCAGTGACATCTGACCTCATCGGCGCTCAAGCATCGGCACCTGCGGAGGCCGTCTCGCAGCCTGTTTCCGCTCCGCTCACAAGCGCCGCAATTTTTCTCGTCGTCACCATCAATCCCGATGAGGAAAGTCGTGCCCCGGTCCTTTCCATGTGCGCCGATCTCTCCGCGCTTGTGCGCTCTGTTGGTTTTCGCTCTCCCGAAGGCACTCTCTCCTGCATCATGGGTTTCGGTTCCGATGCCTGGGACCGCCTCTTCGGCTCGCCGCGTCCAGCCGAACTTCATCCCTTCCGTGAATTTCGCTCCGGCGGGCGCCACGCTGTCTCCACACCCGGCGACTTAATCTTTCACATCCGCGCCAGGCGCATGGACCTCTGTTTCGAGCTCGCAACGCAAATCGCGGCTCGTCTCAAAGGCGCCGTTACCACCGCCGACGAAGTCCACGGCTTCCGCTACTTCGACGAACGCGATCTCCTTGGTTTCGTGGACGGCACCGAAAATCCTACAGGCAGCGCGGCCGCCGATGCCGTCTTCATTCGCGACGAAGACCCCGCGTTCGCCGGCGGAAGCTACGTCATCGTGCAAAAGTATCTTCACGATCTCGATGCCTGGAACAGGCTCCCCACCGAGGCCCAGGAAAAAATCATCGGCCGCACAAAAGTTTCCGACATCGAACTGGACGACTCCGTAAAGCCCACCTCGGCTCACAACGCCCTCACCACGATCGAAGAAAACGGCAGAGAAATCAAAATCCTCCGCGACAATATGCCCTTCGGACGCCCCGGCCACGGCGAGTTCGGAACCTATTTCATCGGCTACAGCCGGTCGCCGCGGACCACCGAACAAATGCTCGAAAACATGTTCATCGGCCGCCCGGCCGGCAATTACGATCGCATCCTGGACTTCAGCACCGCGGTCACTGGAAGTCTATTTTTCATCCCGACCGCCACGTTTCTGGACAACGTCTCCGCTGACCAGCCTGCACCGGCTCCATCTTCAGGCACAGAGAAAGGCGCGACAGCGTCGAAGCCGGGCGAAACTTCCGCCTCCGCCGCGCCATCCAAAAATGGTTCACTCGGCGTAGGTTCCCTCAAAGGAGAGGATTTCCATGAATAACCTGCATCGCGAGCTGGCTCCGATTTCTGATGCCGCGTGGGCTCAAATCGAAGAGGAAACTTCGCGCACAATCAAGCGCTATCTGGCGGGTCGCCGCGTTGTGGACCTGCATGGTCCCGCCGGCTTCGCCCAATCGGCAGTAGGAACGGGCCATCTGCGCTCGATCGCCGCGCCCGGTGACGGCATCACGGCCCGACAGCGCGACGCCAGAGCCCTCGTCGAGGTGCGCGTTCCCTTCGAACTCGAACGGCAGATGATCGACGATGTCGAGCGCGGCTCCAACGATTCGGATTGGCAGCCGGCCAAAGACGCCGCGCGCAAGCTCGCCTTTGCTGAAGACCGCGCCATTTTCGAAGGCTACGCCGCCGCCGGAATCGTCGGTGTCCGTCAGGGCACCAGCAATCCGCAAAAGTCCCTCCCCGCCGACGTGCGCAAGTATCCGGAAGCTTTCGCCCAAGCTTTAAGCCAGTTGCGCCTGGTCGGGGTCAACGGGCCCTATGCGGTTCTGCTCGGCGCCGATTGTTATACCGAATTGGCAGAAACCAGCGATTACGGCTACCCAGTCCTCGAACACGTGAAACGACTAGTCGAAGGAAAAATTATTTGGGCGCCTGCGATTGACGGCGCCTTCGTCGTAACCACCCGTGGGGGTGACCTCGACCTTCACATCGGCCAGGACGCCTCCATCGGATACTTGACTCACACGGACACGCACGTTCGCCTTTACTTGCAGGAAACTTTCACGTTCTTCTATCTCACCTCCGAATCCGCCGTCGCTCTGGGCCCTCCCTCCCAAGCCAGCTGATCCTTATCATTATCATTACGCGATCATTACGGCGCTCGCTGCTCTGCGGGTCCGTTCAGGCTGGCGCACAGCGCTGAGAACGAAGGCGCGTGAGGGACTTCCGATTCCTTTCTTTTCCTTTCTAAATAATTCTGTTATCTTCGTCCTCGTCGAGCGAAAGCCTGCCTCCACTTTGCTTCTTAAGGACATGTTCTCGAAATTCCGTCGCGATCGCACCAGAGTACGCCGATTCCTTCTGTCGAAACCCGGATTCGACCGGAGAGGACAATTTTCATGCAGCGCAGACAATTCCTGAAAACGGGAGCTGCTCTGGCCGTAGCTGCCGAACTCTGCGCTGGCAAAGCGCCTGCCTTCGTTCCCGCTCACAACTGGGGAAAGTACGATTTCGGCTCCGGCCCTGCGGTCCGCGATCGGCTGAATCAAGGTCCGTTCCCGCAATATCCGCCGGATGCCGTCATTCCGACCGATGACGTAGTGATGACCACGACGCCATCGGAAGAAGTTGTGCCAAACTTTGGCAAAGGCCTGATCACGTACGTTACCGCCGATATGGGCACGGAGGAAATCAAGTCCGACCACGTCTTTCAGGCCATTGAAGAGTTAGCGCGGTTTCCGCTGGGACAGCAGCTTTATATTCGGCCGACGTGGCGCGAAGTGCAGCCTCGTCCTGGCCGCCTCGATTTTCCTGACTACATCAAGCTGGTCTTTGATTTGGCCAGGAAGAACAACAAGCGTATCGGCTTGCGGATCCAGATGTGCGCTCCTGACTACACGCACGACCCGGCCCTGCCCGACTTCGTTCTCGAAAAGGTTCCGAAAGTAGACCTCGTCCTCAGCGACAAGGAAAACGAAAAGTCAGCGGAACGATATCTGCGCAATCCGCATGCGCGCTATCAACCCCGCTACGATGATCCTTTCTTTCAGCAGGCGTTCCGGGACTTGGTCGGTGCAATGGCCGCGGAATTCAACCAGAACCCCATCGTCGAGTTCATCGACACCTTTATGTATGGGTTCTGGGGCGAAGGGCATACCTGGCCTTTCGGCAACAATCCCTTTCCCGACTACCAGACGGCGGAGCGGACCTGGATTCAGATGCTCGAAGTTCAACTCGAGCAGTTCAGCAAAACTCCATTGCTGACCAACACCCAACCCGACTTCAGCCGGGTGGGAAACTCCGAAGTCCTCGACCGCACCATTCGCAGCAACAATTGGATTCGCAGCGACACCATTTTCATCGAGAACGAACAGATTGAAGCGCTCAGCAATCGGCCGCCGTGGATCGCAGCCCTTCTTGAACAGGGACTTCCGGGCAAACCACCCAATCCGGAGGCTGCGCAGGAAGGAATCTCGCCGGCCGAAAACATGATCGCCCATGTGATGGACATCGGGGCGAACTACTGGTCTCTTTGGAACTTCCACCACATCGATCCCGCGATGCTGAACAGTTACTACGATGCATCGCCGGCGTGGTTCGACCGCATCAACCGCCGCATCGGCTATCGCGTTCGCCCCTCGTTCATCTGGAGCTACGACGACGGTGGATACAGCGGCCTGATTATCGGTTTCGCGAACGATGGAATTGCCGGAGTGCCGGGAGTGTTGCGGGTAAGCGTTGAGAGCGCAGACGGCAAGCCGCTCAACAGCGGTTGCCTCGATGCCGGATATCCTCTGCCCGGCAAGATTCGGCAAGCACAGTTTGTCCTGCCTCAGGGAACCAGTTGGCAAGGCCTCAAACTCAAAGCCGAAATTGAGGTCAAGGGGATGCGCTATCCGGTTCGCTGGGCTTGCCAACAAAAGCTCAACGATGACGGTGCACTGACCCTGCGGCCCAACCTGCGTCAGCAAGTGTGAACACAACGGCTGCTCATGCGCGGTACTCGAAGCGGTTTGAAAAGACAGTCTATCGACCACACCCGACGTCGGGCTATGTGTTCATCCAATTGCGAGCGCCCGGGCCGAGCCGGCGGTCATCCCGGCCTACTCCTCAAAAAATAATTTTCAGCGCCAGTTGGCACTGGCGTGGTCCAACCGCAAGATAATCGATCACCCCGAAGTTGCCGTCGCCGATGCCTGTGTCCGGCGTGCCGAAGACGGGATGATTGAAGGCGTTTGCCGCGTCCAAACGAACCTCCAGCCGTATCCCTTCACGCACGTTCGACAGCAAGAACTGCTTGATGATCGTCAAGTCGCTGGTGAATGAGCGCGGGGTTCGGATGTCTGCCGTGGTGCGTGGGGCGTTTCCCAGGGTAAACGGGGCCGGAGCCTGAATCGCGCTATTGGGCGCGGTGTTGCTCGCATTGGCGAAGAAATTATTTACCCAGAGGCTCTCGGGGCCGTAATTACGCGTCGGCTTGCCGACGAAATTGGGGCGCTGCGGGCCGTAGGTCGGCAGCGGTACTCCGCCGCCGGATACAAAAAACTGCAGCGGCCAGCCAGAACGTATCTGCCAAGTGCCGCTGGTTTTCCAACCGCCGATAATTCCATCCACCCACCGCGGCATGTCGCTCCAAAAATACTTGCCGCGCCCAAGCGGCAGATCGTAAACGTAGCTGAGTTTCAGCATGGCAGGAATGTCGAACGTCGACAGGCTTCGCTCCGATTTTGGGTTGTTCGGGTCCTGCAAGGCCCAGCCAGATTCGGGCCCGTAGTTCCCTATCCATGCCACGTTGGTGTCATACATCGAGGAATCGTCGATCGATTTCGACCAGGTGAAACTGGCTGTGAGTTCCAGGCCGTTGCTGTAAGCCTTGTTTGCCGTGAGTTGCAGCGCGTGATAGATCGAATTCGCGATAGGCGGCTCATCGGTTGTGACGCTGGTGTACTCCGGAAAGGGCATTTGCAACTGGAATTCCTGAATGCTCGGACTGGAAAGGGTGCTGTTCGGATCGGAAATGGGGCCGCCATTTTGTGAAGAGAACGGATTCGTCACGTACGTTTCCAGGTCGTTGACCAAATTCGGATTCGTCTCCATCGCAGGCCCAAGAATGTCGCGGTTGTTGTCGCCGGCAAAGTACAGATGGGTTCCTTTTTTGCCGATATAATTCGCGGCCACAACCAGGTTGCCGGGCAGCTGGCGTTCAAGGCCAAGGGTCCAGCTCTGCTCATACGGCGTAAGAGCCGCGGCATGCGTACGGAGCGGGCCAATGGCGGCATATCCGACATCATTGAGTTGGCCAAGGGAACTTCCGGGCGGCTGAATCAGCCCATTGGGAAAAGGGTTGCTCAGGTGCAACCACGGCGAGTTGCCTTCGTTCTGGTAACTGGTGATCGCGCTCGTATATTGGTTGAATCCCTCCGAACCATAACTGAGCAGCCCGTTCGCGCCGGACCGACTCTGGCTGTAAAAAATGCCGTAACCGCCGCGCAAGACCATTTTCGGAGCGAACTGATAGGCGAGTCCAAAACGGGGCTGAATGTCCGTCCAGTCCGTCAGCCAATCGGAGCGCACGCTGGGACTGTTGAAGAACTCGCCGCCGTGCAGGGTCAAAGTCGTTGGCCCGTTGAACTGATCGACGTAAGAAAGAGTTCCTCCATTCAACGGATTGATGACATTCGGATTCCACCAGTTCATGCGGTTGAATCGTTCCGTTCTGGGCAGCGAGACGTCATAGCGCAGTCCCAGATTCAGGGTCAGTTTGCTGGTCGTCTTCCAGTTGTCCTGAACGAACGCGGCGTACTGATAGTTTTCGCTGGCAGGCCGGAACTGAATCTCGTAGAAAGTGTTTCCCCCACCCACCATCTGGCCCATCAGGAAGCTGGCCATGTCATCTCCCCCGCCGGTATTGCCGTCGTTACAAGTCCCGGTGATCCCCGGAGCCGGGCACTGAGCGCTACCCTGATAGGAGAAAGTGAAATAACCCAGCGGGGCGTTGGTCTGAATGTAATTCTGTTGATGCAAACGGCCTTCAAGTCCGAATTTCAGCTCGTGAGGACCACGGATCTTGGTGAGCATCGCCGTGAGCTGGCCGGTGTCTTGCCCCTGCTTGTAATTGCCGTAGGGATTGTTTCCCAGGTTGGGAAAGCCCGCCGGTGTGTAATCGCTAAGGAAGATAGGAGGGACACCATTGAAGCCGTTCTCCTCCAGATAGGACGGAAAACCTAGGGTGCTCAAAGGATTGGGATTCAGGCTGGAATTGTAGGCATAGATCAATTCCGTGCCTCGCGTAAAGCCCAACGTGGTCGTCAACAGCAACGTCGGACTGAAGGTGTAAACATCGTTAAGGGCGAACAGGTTCGAATTGCCCTTGTTCGCTCCGCTGCCACAAGGATCGACAAAGTTCTTGAAGCAGTTGTAGGGAGTGGTGTTTGTCCACTGGTGGGAGTATTTTCCGCTCAACAGGTTTTTTTGGTTGAAGCGGTGGTCGATCCTGATGTCGAATTGCTCGTTGTCACTGGGAGTTGCTCCGGAGGCGATCCAGTTCAGGTACGGGGTGGCGTTGGGCATGCCGGGGGTGGGCTGCGGGAACAGAGCCATCATTTTCGCAGCCACCGGATCGATTAGATTGCCCGGCACTCCCGGTGTGGGCTCGTACTGCGATGGAGGACAGACGGTGCCCGGATTACCCAGGTTAAGAGCAGCCTGATTGCAGCCGGGGCTTATGTATTGGTCGATTCTGTTGTTTGGAATTGGCGTTAAGCGCACCGGTCCGCCGTCCGTGCTGCTGTACACGCCCGAATAAGGATCGTAAAGCTGGCCAGCCGGATTGTTACAAACGCCATTCACGAAGGCAGCACCCGGAGCTGGCCCATTGGGACCATCCCCGCCGCAGAGTTCTGAAAAATCCCCGGTGCGCTCGGCGGCGCTGGGCACGCCCGCCAGGTAAGTGCTCATCGAGCTCTGCAGCGTTCCATCCCAGTCGAAGAAAAAGAAAGTCTTGTTCTTGATGATCGGCCCGCCGATGGTACCGCCAAAATCGTGGCGGTGAACGGGAGGAATCGGGATTCCGCTCTCATCATTGAACCAGTTGTTGGCGTCTGTGATGGTATTGCGGATGAAGTCGTACACCTCTCCGTGAAACTTATTCGTGCCCGATTGTATGTTCATGTTGACGATGGACCCACCCGAGAAGCCGTATTCGGTGCTGAAGTTCGACTGTTGCACCTTGAATTCCTCGACCGCCTCCGGGGAGGGAACGTAGGTTGCGTACGTGATCCCGCCATTGGGCTCGAAGTTGGTGACGGTGACGCCATCCAGCAGAATGTCGGCACTGGCTCCGCGGCTGCCGTTCGAAATAAAGTTGGTTCCGTTGGTGTCCATCACGCTGTTTGCGTCACTTTGGTCGTTAACGCCGGGGGCGAGGTAGATCAGGTCTTGCACGTTGCGGTCAATCAGCGGGAGATCGTTAATGAGTCTGCGATCGACCACCTCTCCGGTTACAGCATCTTCGGTGTGGACCGTCGCCGTCTCAGCTTTGACTTCAACCGTTTCCGTCGTGCTGGCGATCCTCATGGTTAAATTGGCCGTCGGATTCTCGCTTATGTTTAGCTTGACGTGGGTGCGAACGGTTTTCTCGAAACCGCGTGCTTCGGCCGAAACCGTGTAAGATCCGGGAGGAATTGAAACAAACAAGTATCGCCCCTCGCTGTTCGAGGTGGTCGTAAACAGATATCCCTTCCCTTCGTCGAGAAGCGTGACCCTCGCGCCTTGAATGATCGCTCCCGACGTATCGGTCAGAATGCCGCTCACCGTCCCAAAGTAGCCTTGGCCGAAAAGCAAGGCGGGAATTAGCACAACCGCAAAGGTGAGTGTTGCCCGCAGGATTGGTCGGCTATGAACGCGATTCGAAGGCAGCGTGCGCATTTGATCCTCCTGGTTACCCAGCGTCGGGATGCATCGAACCACGCTCACCGGCTACGATGCGATTAGCCCAAAATGCCCAAATTAAAACGATTAATTATGCCTGCGGGACAGGACCTGTCGTCAAGAAATTTTTGCCGGGATGCGGTCCCATGCGAGGGCTCCAAAACTCGGGTCTCGGTTTGGCAAAGCCGGCTCTGTTCGAAACTTTCCCATCTGGTATAGCATCCACTCGACGAGGCTCATCATATGACGGCGAACCCAACCTCACAGCGAAGTGGGCAAACCGCGGTGGCGCATCAACCGCAGGCAGAAATAGGACTGGCCATCGTGCGCGTGACGATCGGTGTTATGTTCGTATCGGTATTCTTTGAAAATCTAGGGAAAGGCCTTTACCGTCCTGCGGGTTATGCGGGCCTCATCAACTACTACATCAAACAGGGTCATGCGCCGGCAGTCTGGAAAGCGGTCATGGGTCTGGCGGCGAGCCACGCTGCCATGGCAGCTCCCGTGCAGGCGGTGACGGAAATCTCTTTCGGCGTCCTGCTCCTGGTTGGCCTGCTCACGCGTCCGGTCGCGTTGCTGGCGTTTCTCTATCTGGGGAGCCTTTGGATGTCGGAGTGGGGCACCGCGTGGATCTGGGAATTGCTGGTTCCGGTGCTCGCATTGCTGGGGGTTTCGATCGGACGCGCCGGCAGGAAGTGGGGTATTGACGCGTGGCTATTGAAACGCTGGCCATCTTCGCCGTGGTGGTGATCGCAGCGGAGTTAGGGCGAACATCAGGTGCGAGTATCGGTCATCATCCCCACCCATAATGAAGCGCAGGCCATTGGCCGCGTGCTCGCCGATCTGCCCTCAGATCTTGTGACTGAGGTCATCGTTGTCGACAGCAACTCGACTGATGGGACACCAGAGATCGGCGCAACAATGGGAGCTCGCGTGGTGCACGAACCTCGCCGCGGCTATGGACGCGCTTGCCTGACCGGTTTGGCTGCGGCAAAGTCCGCCGACGTGGTGGTGTTTCTTGATGGCGACTACAGCGATCGGCCCTCGGAACTGCCAATTCTGTTAGCGCCGATCACTGAAGGGCGTGCCGACATCACGCTGGGATCCCGCCTGCGGGATCGAAGTTCTGCGGCGGCGTTGCCTTGGCATCAGGTGCTCGGGAATCGTTTTGCCGCGAGCCTGATCAGGGCTTTGTACGGCGTGAACATCAGTGATCTCGGCCCGTTTCGCGCTGGCCGCGCCGATGTGGTGCGCGCCCTCGAACTCGAACAGGCCACCTATGGCTGGGCGGTGGAGATGATCCTCAAAGGCGTTTTGGCTGGATACCGTGTGGTTGAAGTTCCCGTCAGCTACTATCCGCGCATCGGAAAATCGAAGATCGGCGGCACGTTCAAGGGCACGGTAGGCGCCGCCTGGTTCATCCTCAGCTTGATCGTGCGCTATTATTTCCGGCGCCGAACAGCCCCGGCACCCGGGTCAGGATAATCCGCACCGAATTTCTATGGCACCCTCAACGGACACCGCGATGCATTCGTCAATCGGTGACCGTGTGCTCGTGATCATGGCGAAAGCGCCCCGGCCGGGTGCGGTGAAAACCCGCCTCGCTCCCCGCCTTTCTCCCCAGGTTGTGGCCGATTTCTATTGCTGTCTTCTGGACGACACGCTGGCCCTGGCGCGGTCTTTGAACGATGTGGACGTTGCCATCATGTGCCCCGACTCCGATGTAAACGAGCTGGCGCAGTTGGCGGGCGGGCAAGTGAGCGTGGTTGCGCAGAAAGGGGAAGGTCTGGCGGCGGGCCTCACTTCGGTGTTCGCCCATTTCACCGATGATCGTCGACGAAGCACGATCGCCTTCAACAGCGACAGTCCGCACCTGCCGCGTTCTGTTCTCGATGACGCATTCCAAATGCTGGGCGCACATGATGTGGTGGTAGGACCAACCCACGACGGCGGCTATTTCCTTG
>JASHRE010000501.1 GCA_030037515.1 Candidatus Sulfotelmatobacter sp. | reverse complement strand
CTGCAGCAAATACTTGGCCATGGTCGGAACAATGGTTCGCGAGAGCACGTAGGAAGCAAGCATTGCAAAAACGACCGCTTCCGCCAGGGGGAGAAACAAATAACGCGCCACTCCCGTTAACAAGAACATCGGTGCGAACACGATGCAGATTGAAAGGGTGGAAACGAACGCGGGCGTAGCAATTTGTGCCGCGCTGTCGAGCACTACCTGATCCATGGTTTGATCGGGATGCAAGTCGCGGTTGCGGTTGATGTTCTCAACCTCCACGGTGGCGTCATCCACGAGGATTCCCACCGCCAAAGCCAATCCGCCGAGCGTCATGATGTTGATGGTCTCGCCGATTGCGCTCAGCACGATGATGGAAGTAAGAATGGCGAGAGGTATAGAAGTTGCGATGATCAGCGTGCTTCGCCAACTGCCCAGGAATACGAGAATCATCAACGCGGTCAGGCAGGCTGCAATCAGAGCTTCCCGAA
Organism: Candidatus Sulfotelmatobacter sp.; assembly: GCA_030037515.1. Classification (GTDB taxonomy): domain Bacteria; phylum Acidobacteriota; class Terriglobia; order Terriglobales; family Acidobacteriaceae; genus Sulfotelmatobacter. Next base: position 3,587 of record JASHRE010000501.1, on the reverse strand, counting down.
CAACTCCACTGATTGCCCCTTTGACGAAGATCGATTGATCTGACAGCGGCTGCATTTTCAACTGAGGCGGAACCGTGGCGGCGATCTGGGGAAGAATCTCCTTAATACCGGCGATCACGTTCAAGGTTGAAGCATTGCCGCCCTTCTGAACGATTAGGAGCACCGAACGCTGTCCATCCACGCGGACGATATTGGTTTGAGGCGGCGATCCGTTGTGCACCCACGCCACGTCCTTTATGTAAATGGTGGTGTCCCCGATGGTTTTGATCGGAATGCGATTCAAATCCTCCATGGTCTGAGGCGCACCGTTGAGTACGTTCACCTGGTACTCCGTGCCACCAATCTTGGACGTTCCTGTTGGCAGAATGAGATTCTGCAATGAGATCGCATTTACGACGTCGAGCGCAGAGAGATTCTTGGACTGTAGCGCCTCGGGATTCAGATCGACTTCGACTTGGCGTGTCTTGCCCCCATAGGGATACGGAACCGAGGCTCCCGGAACCGTAATAATTTGGGTACGAATAAAGTTGAGGGCGTAATCATTGAGCTGCTGTTCAGAGAGCCCCTGTCCCGAAAGCGCAAGCTGCAGGACCGGCACACTCGATGCGCTATAAGCGAGAACCAGAGGCGGGGTTGTACCTGCCGGTAATTGTCGCAACTGCGTCTGCGAGATCGCCGTAATCTGGGCAATGGCTCGCTCAATATTTGCAATCGGCTGAAAAAAGACCTTTACGACGGCAACGCCGTAGAGTGACTGGGACTCGATGTGCTCAATATTGTCGACCGTGGTTGTCAGCGACCGCTCGGTCACGTAAACGATTCGGTCGCTCATGTCCTTGGGAATCAGCCCACTGTAATTCCAGATGATGCTGACAACCGGAATATTGATGTTGGGGAAGATATCGGTTGGTGTGCGGTAGATGGCAACGGCACCCATCACGAGGATGAGTATGGCCAATACCACGAAGGTATAAGGCCGGCGCAACGCTAGCCGAACGATCCACATAGTGACCTGTCTGCTGGAGAACCCTCCCCATCGACGCTAGGAATGACGTCTGGAGCTCTGGCGCTTAGATGCAACTACGATGCCGGAGGCACCAACGGATTTTTGCTTGAACCCCATGTCGCTGCGACTGCCATTTTATTCTAAGGGCGTCAAAGGAATTTTCGTTCGTCGCAACCGGCGAGATCGAGAAGAGTTTTCCTTGCCCGGGCTGTGCTCTTAAGGCACCAGATCGAGGCCACCCCATGTTCGTCGATTTAGACTTAGTTCTAACGTCGATATCCAAGCTGGTCATGGCTCAACCCCCAGGAGTGTTCGGCGTGTCTAAACTTGCAAATCTCGCTGGATGGAACGGGACTTGCCCAAACCTGTACGCTGGGTTTTGAGTGAAAGACCACGGAGACCTGAAGAGGCGGACAGGCAAACCCTAACTTCCCTGAGAGCTGCCAATGGAGAATTCCGCCGGGATCGGCCGATCCTTACGCAGTTCAGTTCAAAGCCGTCGCCTCGCAAGGTGACGGATGTCCGACGCTCGACCTGGTATACGCCACTCCCTTGAACCTTGTCACTAACTCGCAGGGACTTCCTATTGACCAAAACGGAAGCGTGATTGGTCCTTCCAATCCGGCTGGCTTACCGCAATTCAAAGACGCTAACGCAAACGGCGATCTGTTTGACGATTCCTACCTCAAAGATACTCGGCTCAAGCCCATGCCGCATCCGGGAGCTGTAGTCAAGTTGGATCGCTACTCGGTCGTCGTGCCTCCAGTGACTGTGGGTCCGATAGCGGTTACTGCGGCAGTTTACTATCAATCAGTTGAAGCCGTTGTGGCTCAGAAGTTTCTGGGCAACCTCGCCGATCTCAATGGGAACTCAGTTCTTGAGCCTTGCGTATTGGGCGGTCTTTGCGATGGCAGGAAACCTAACGTCGAACCCGCGGTCGTTGAGGGCGCACCGCCCGTGCCGATGACAGTTCGCAATTGGGTGATTGCGGTGGACGGCGTTCCGATTGCCAAAACCCCGCCTCGGGTTGCAACTTATCCGGCGCCTAGTGCGAGCAACGCGTATCAGGATTTGGTTGTAAAAGTGTTCTTCTCAAAGCCCGTCCAAGGCGTAAACGCCGAAACGTTCACCCTAACTGACAGCCAACATTTGCGTGTTCCCGCTTCCGTCGAGCAGATCGGCGATGGGACCTGGGGGCTTTTCCCGAGTCGAGTCTTTCTCGCGGGAGGAAGATATACAGCTTGCCTAAAAGCTGGAGTTTGCGACCAATTCGGCGGCTGCACTCCTCGAGATATGGAATGGACTTTCACCGTCAGCCATGTGCGAGGTGAGGGGACAGGAGACACTAGTGTGCCCTTGGGCTTTGCTTTGGGAGTTACGAGTCCGTCCTCCGCATCGGCCGCGACCAAGCACTGAGTTGCTGACGTTAGACGCCGCAAAGTGTGACGGTCCGAGCCCGGTAACATACCCGACGCCAGCGCTGCGGGCGAGCTCGATTGTACACGGGGGAGAGACACACGGCGGATAGTTTTGTGTCGGCGAGAATGCCGAGTCTGCGGATTAGATTTAGAGGTACCTTCACCGGCTTTTTCTTTTCCGGATTGACAATGCAGCAAGCCATGACCGGTGGCCGCGCGAGCTATCCCCGAATAGTGAGAGCACAGTCGTGAGGCAATTGGTTGTTCGGGCGTTTGGGCGGTGTCTTGAATGTGCGTTGAAGGCTCTGGGCTTCTCCTCATACGGGTGGAACCCGCAAAGCTCGAGCCCGTGCAATCCGAAAACATCCCAGCAAAATAGCTTTCCTTACTGTGGCGTGATACCCGCCGAGGTCATCTGTTGCGCCGCCGATTTGTGCGCCTGCGCCAAGTCGCTAGAAACTCGCCGCGCCTCCCGCTCCGCGGCATCCGCCTCCGATCGGCGTCCCGCCTGCCGCAAAGCCTGGGCGAGTAAAAGAAGATTAACGTCGCTCCGGTCAACCTTTAAAGCGCGGTCAATCAGCTCCAGCCCAGTCGTCAAATCGCCGGCGCGCTCCGCCAGCAAACCGACGCCAGTCAGCGCCAGGGTATTCCGAGGATTCCCCTGCAGCGCGTAAGCGTAAGCCATTCTCTCGTCCCCAAAGTCGCCCATCTCCCCCAATGCGGCTCCAAGGTGCGCATAAGCATCCGACTGCTCGCTCGCGTCCACCGCCATGGCCAAAGATAGTTTGTACTGTACCGCCGCCTCCCGCAGATGTCCATGCGCCTGCTCGTAAACTCCCACCTGGACGATTGCAGGTGCGCCATATCCGTGCAACTCTTCCACCTTCTTATACTCGGCGATGGCCTCCTCCACCCGGCCCTGCTTGGTCAGCACGTAAGCCAAGCCATTATGTGCAACCGTATTGCGCTCGGTCACGCTAATCGTGCGCCTCCACATCGTCTCGCCGTCCCGCCAGTAAGAGATCTGGCGATGTGTGAGCATCCCCAGCCCGAGCAAAATCGCGACGCTCGGCGCCAACAGCCAGGCCCCACGAACGCCACGCCAGTTCGCAACCTCCATCACGCCCCACACTACCGCGATGAACAGGCCGACGAAAGGCAAA
>JASHRE010000500.1 GCA_030037515.1 Candidatus Sulfotelmatobacter sp. | reverse complement strand
GCGAAGCACGAGTTCGCACATGGCTTCCAGATAGTGCAGCGTTGATTTGTAACCGAGATGGCGCAGGGTTTCGCGCATCTCGGGAAAGAGCGACTCGGGCTTGTCGCCGAGGCTGAACAGCGCTTCGGTGCAGCCCAGCTTTTCGCCGGCGCGAGCGACCACGAGAATTTCGTCGGGAGTCATCGTGTGCGCGCCAGAATCGCCGGGATCGCTGCGGAAGGTGCAGTATCCGCAATAATCGCGGCAGAGATTGGTCAGCGGGATAAAAACCTTTCGCGAATAGGTGATCATACCCGGCTTGAAGCGTTGTTTCGCGGCGCGAGCGGCGGCGAGCAGTTCGGGCAAGTCTTCATCAGAACAGCGAATCAGTTGTACCGCCGTTTCGCGCGAAATGGGCACGAATGGGCGGATGCGGGCCAGTGCTTCCCTGCAGGCAGCGTGTTCAAGCGCGGGCGTCATTGCACGAAAGGCGACGATCCAATCGAATCATACAACGGCGGAGCGTGGTAATGTAGGCGACTGGGGCGCAGCCTAGCAGTGAAGCGCGCCCCTTCGCTAGGCTCCGGGGCGCCGATGAGGAATGCGTCCGCCCCCTGCACAAGATGAGTCTCAATCAGCAGGAATTCCGCAAAGCTATGGGGTGCTTCGCGACCGGCGTTACGATTGTGAGCGTCGATCTTGATGGCGAAGTGCATGGCATGACGGCGAACGCCTTTGCGTCAGTGTCGCTCGATCCGCTGCTGGTGCTGGTGTGCGTGGATCACTCGACAAAGACGCACGCCCATCTGCATGCGAAGAAGCGATTCGGAGTGAACATCCTGTGCGACGATCAGCGGCCGATCTCGGAGTTCTATTCGAATCCCGAGCGAAGGCATGAGCGTGCAGAGGCCGAAGCTGGAGCCCGCTTCGAGTGCACGCGCCATGGAACTCCGATGCTGCATGGATCGCTGGCGTATCTGGAATGCCGGTTGCACTCAGCCCAGAACGCGGGCGACCACACGATATTCATTGCGGAAGTCGAAGACGTGGTGGTGAATGATGGCGATCCGCTGCTGTATTTCCAAGGGAAGTATCGGAGGGTGGGGGAACAAGTGTGACGGCCAACGAGGCTACCTCCCCGCTTGATCAGGCTCAATCTGCGTTTGAGAGCGAAGCGTTGGTCTGACGCGATGCTCGAACGGGCTGCTCTTGGAGTCTCTGCGGCTGAAGGTGCGGGCTTCGGCCCGCGCCGCACTCGTATATCTTGCTCAGGGAAGGTGGCTTTTGGCGGAGAAAACCCACCTGGACGGCATCGCGATCGGAACGAGGCTATGCGCGAGGTACGATGGTTAGGCGGGGGTTTCTTTCAGATGTGGGATAGGAAGACGAGGCCCGGGCAGTTGAATCGAGAAGTGCGCCGAAGTGGGTCGACGCATTGACCTGATGCGTCGCCGCGGATGTCACTTTTGCAGTCTCCAAGCATCAAAATAACTGCTTGATTTGAGGAATGGAGTTCAATTCATGGTCGAAAAGACTGTCGAAAAAGTCGTCAAATCCGAAGCTGACTGGCGCAAGCAGCTTACGCCTGAGCAGTATCACGTGACGCGGGAGGCGGGCACGGAGTGCGCCTTCGCTGGCAAGTATTGGAACAATCACGAGCAAGGGATGTATCACTGCGTGTGCTGCGGCGCGCCGCTGTTCGATTCGCAGACGAAATTCAACTCGGGTACGGGTTGGCCAAGCTTCTTCAAGCCCACCGCTGAGCGCGGGGTGGTTGAGCATCGCGATAACAGTTATGGAATGGTGCGGACGGAGGTACGATGCGCGCGGTGTGATGCGCATCTGGGGCACGTTTTTGCGGATGGTCCGGCGCCAACGGGATTGCGCTATTGCATGAACTCCGCCGCTCTGGAGTTTAAGCCGACGGGGAACAGGTAAGGCAGTGAAGGATTTTCCCAGCCCCAAAGGGCCGTTGCTTCCCACCTTAACGCGGCCCTGAAGGGCCACTCTTCCACGGTTTGACAAAAGGGCACGCACACGCGTGCCCTTCTTTGCTGCACGCACTCAACGAGCCGATTACGCGCTCGCCGTGGCGGCCAGAGCTTTTGGAGGCTCGGGGGATTTCTGCTGCGATTGTGACTGCGCCTTGGGTTCGGCGTGCACCTGAATTCCACCCTTCAGGGCCGCGCCATCTTCCACGCTGATGCGTGCGGTGGAGATGTCGCCGGTCACGGAGCCTTCGGCGCGGATATCGACGCGATCGCTGCACTGAATGTTGCCGTTCACCTTGCCCATGACAACGACTTCGCGGGCCTGAATGCTGGCGTCGACTTTGCCGTTGCGGCCAATGGTGACGCGGCTTTCCGGCATGGTGACTTTGCCTTCGATGCGGCCATCAATGTAGAGCGCTTCGGAGCCGCTGATTTCACCCTTGATCACGAGCGTGCGGCCGATCGTGGCCTGATCGACGGGCGCGGTCACGTTCTTGATGGGGTTATACGGGTTGGGGTTCGACGCCGGAGTGTTGAATTTCTGGAACGAATTCTCGGACGACTGGAGCATTGGGGACCTTCCTTCGAGTTCCGCGCGGTGCTCGCTCGGGCTAGCACCTTGGTGTGCGGGTGGTCTGGAATTTGGGGCGGTGGCTGTCCACTTGGCCAAGCTGACTATCGCACAGCCGTAAGGGAGTTCTTAAGATTACGGAAGGTGTTGTACGGGTGCGGGGGCAACACGAGCTTTTCGAAACTCAGGCCAGACACTCTTAACCGCGGATCGGCAGAAAACTCCCCGCAACGACGGCGGACGAACCGAAAAGAAAAGGCTCGCAGGTGACCATCACCCCTGCCGTCTTAAGCCTACCGAAAATCCCTCGCCTGCAACGGCGGCGAGAAGTGGAGCACCCAGCCAAGTCTCGAGTTTGCCCCGCTCGCTCCGCGAGCGGGGAGACCACCGGGTCCGTCTCTACGCAATCATCCCGAGAAGAAATCAGTTTCTACTTTCGTACCAGTCTCGCCACGCGGCGGAGTCATGCGGCAGATGCTGGCCGGTGATGTCGCCGAGAGCCTGAAAGGCCCAGGCGTGGGTCTGCAGGTCGAGCGAAGGATCGTCGGTGTAATTGAGCAGCTGCGGGACGGCGCTCAACCTTTGTTCGGGACTAAACATACCGGATTGGGCGACACCGCAGGCGGCTGCTTGGCGGACGATCGGAGAGGAATCATCGTGCATCACGCCAAGAAGAAGAGGAATGGTCGAGTCGCCGCCAATCAGGGACAATCCCTCAACGGACCAACGGCGCGAGTCGGCATCGGAGTCATGCAAATGAGCGGTTAGAGTCTCAAGGGCACGATCGGGCGCAACGCCGCGGTTGGCGATCAATCCCAGCGCCCACAAGGCCCAGATTTTTTGAGCGTGATCGCGAGATTCGGCGGTTTGCAACAAGTATTCGAGGGAGACGGGATTCTTGCTCAATCCGTAAGCGGCCAGCTCCACTTCGATGCCCGACTCGCGCACGCGCAGGTCGCTTGAATTCAGCGCGGCAGTGGTGAGCGAAGCCATGTGCGAATCCCAGATGAGTTTTCCCCGCCAACTGCCAACGCGCGATGCAATCTGGTCGACAGCGCCGGTGGAATTTCCGACCGCGAGTTCCAAAAGTTTTTCTGCCTGCAATTGCGGCTGGAGGCGGTCGATACTTCCGGCATCGGCGGCGCCATAGCGAGAGGAAAGGTGAGCGCGATCGGCTCCGGGCCGCGCCTTTCCCAAGCTGCCAACCAGCAGCGCGATCGACACGCCAACACCCAAAGCCACCAGCACGGCCAGGCCGCCGCGGTTCTGCGCATCGGCGGTGGTGGCGGATCGGGGGCTGGGCACATCCGAGGTCGGGCCGAGCGTTCCGTAATCGGGCGTGGGCTGGAGGCGGAGATCGGCTGCTGGCGCGGCATTTGCGGCAAAGTCGTTGATGCAAGGAAACTCGTGTGGAACATCCATACAATTCCGAGTCTAGGTTCGGCGGCGAAATGCGGTAAAGTTACTTCGGTTCCAATCTTTCTTTTGGGAACCGGGGCGGAAGCGAATCCCAGTTCCGCTCCACAAACCAAGTGCGGACTCACCACTCGGAGGCAGCCATGTGGGCAAAACTGAACCTGTCCGTATTCCTACTCAACCTGCTTCTGGCGGGCTACGCGGGGGCGGCTTCCGGACCCGGATATCACGTGGTCACAACCTATAACCTAGGCGGCGATGGCGGGTGGGATTATCTGATTGCCGATCCCGAGACGCATCGCCTTTACATCTCCCGTGGCACGCACGTCATGGTCATAGATGCGGAGACCGGCAAGAGCGTGGGTGAGATTGCCGACACGCCGGGCGTACACGGCATCGCGCTGGCTCCGGAACTGGGCCGCGGATTTACCAGCAATGGCCGCGAAGGCACGGTGAGCATTTTTGACATCAAAACCCTGGTCACGAGCAACAAAGCAAAGGCTGGCGAAAATCCGGACGCGATTATTTACGATCCGGCGACCAAACGCGTGTTCACTTTCAATGGACGCAGTCACAACTCGACGGCGATCGACGCGACAACGGGCAACGTTCTGGGCACGATCAAACTCGATGGCAAGCCGGAATTCGCGGCCAGCGACGGCAAAGGAGAAATCTTCGTCAATATCGAAGACAAGAGCGAACTGACGGCAATTGATGCCAGCAAACTCGAAGTGAAAGCGACGTGGCCGCTGGCGCCATGTATTGAACCGAGCGGGCTTTCCATCGACCGCGAGCATCGGCGGCTCTTCGCCGGATGCGATAACAAGGTGATGGCAGTCGTCGATGCCGATAGCGGCAAGGTGCTCGCCACGCCG
>JASHRE010000499.1 GCA_030037515.1 Candidatus Sulfotelmatobacter sp. | reverse complement strand
TCATCGGAGAAGTTGCTCCCACCTACTTTGCCTCAAATGAGGCGCGTGAGCGCATTGTACGGCTCATCCCCAACGCGCGCATCATTTGCACCTTGCGCAACCCAGTGGACCGGATCCTGTCTCTGTATCGCTTGAAGCGAGCTTATGGTCTGATCCGATGGACGTTCGAAGAAGCCCTCAAGCGCGATCCCGAGCTGATGGAGTCGAGTCAGTACTCTGTATATCTGACAGCCTGGAAGAGTGCATTCGGAGAAACGCAAGTGATGGTCGCCCTGCACGAAGACGCGCGGATCGATGCACAATCGTATATCGACAGGCTGGTCGACTTTATTGGGATCCCACGCTTTCAGTTGCTGCCCCGTCACCTTCAGCCCGTACTCTCATCGCAGGAGATGACGGAACCACGTTATTATTATTGGACGCGCGGCGCGAACCTGCTGGCCGAGTGGTCGAAGGCTCGGAATTTAGATGCGATCGTGGCGTTGGCAAAGAGAATGGGGATGATCAAGCTCTTTGTTGGAGGTGGCGCGCGATTTCCTCGACTGTCCTGTTGCGAGAAGGCGCGGCTGCAGAAGCTGTTTACGCCGGAGATCGACAAACTCGAAGCTATGTTGAACCGTGATCTTTCGATCTGGCGATAGCGTTGCCGCTGGCTAGCTCCGGCAGCGGGCAGGGCTGTCATGCGTCTCGCTTCTGAACGCTCGCTTCGTGAGCGGGGCGGAGGAAAGCCTCCGCCCCGACACGCACTCTAGTCTTTGCTAGGCTTCTTCGGCGTCAGGTCGCATTCCTTCCGCACCTGATCCAGATCCAGTCCAGCCGGAGAGAACTCGGCGATCTGGCGTCCGCTGCGCGTGGGCATCGCAATATTGAAGATCTGCGCCTGGATCATACCCCGCGCCGTACCCTTGTCCATCGAGAGGAACTGGTCGCGCACCCAGTTCCAGCCGTGATAGTTGTGTGTGTCGTCGATGCGGACTTCGACTTCGAGTTGCGGCTGTCCCCAGAAGCCCGGCCGGTTCGGAGGTGGCAGCCGAATCCCTGGATTGAAGTTGGCGAACTTCAGCTTGCCCGATTCGCAGAATAGTTCGACCCGGGGCTTATAAGAGGGGTCTTCGCGAAAATAATTGTTCGACAGCAGTTCGAAACGAACCTTGTGGGCGCCAGTCATCTTATCTTCCGACTGAAATTGCATCCAGTTCCCGCCGGCGGAAACGCCATCCTGTTCGCCCTGATAGGGGCTCATCGCACCATTCTGCGCGAAACTTGCCAGCGAAAGCAGGGCCAGTAAAGATCCGCAAATTTTTGTAACGCTAGTCCATCGCTTCCTTGTAGAGTTCAAGAGCCAATCGTGCACAGTGTCCTCCCCACAACTTTACCTAACCTATATTGAACCCGATTTGGCAAGAAAAAGTTGCATAGTTGGAGTCGGGCAGCGCGTGCCCAGGGGTTGTGTTGGCGGGGACGCATTCTTCCTGGGCCAGGTGAACCGCCTAGCGCGTGTCGATTCTCAGATCGAGATAGACTTCCGACCGGTCGTCGAACTGGCTCACCGATTTGGTATCGCTCTTGCGGCCCTTGTACTGGGCGTAGATTTCATAGTCGATGGCGGTCGAGAGCGCCGGAAAACGATAGGTTCCATCCTGCCCGACGATATAGGTTTTCACCGCACGTGTGCGGGTGTTGGTGAGATACACAATCGCATCGGGCAGGGGATTGTCCTGGTGGTCGAGCACTTTGCCCAACACGAGTCTGCCGGTCGGTTTGTCTTTTTTATCGGGAGTTGCACCCGCCGCACTGGCGAGTGTCAGCACCAGCGCGCAGATGACAGCGCCAGTCCAAACGATGGGCCTGTGGATCATGTTGGCCTCATTGTCTCACGCTTGAAGCCATTGCGGCATGTTAGCAGGCAGATTCAGTAAGTGAGGTGCAGGCCCGTATCTTCGCGCTCTTCGCCATAAATGTGGACGGTTACCTCCTGCGCCAGATGCAGCGGCCGGCCATCAGGTCCTTTCACGCCCTTCAGATTGGCGGAAAGAATGTAGTCGCCTTCACCCGCGGGAACCCGCTGGGCGAACTCGCCGTGATGGTCGGAGTAAACCTCCCAGCGGGTCTTCTTGGGTTTATCAGTCGACCGCCGGATCCTGACCGTGACTCCGTAAACGGGGCGATTATCCGGTCCCCAAACCGTGCCAAATATCACCGCGTAGGGCTGACCGGGTTTCACTTGCTGTGGAGGAGCCGCGTTCGCTCGGCTTGCTCCAAATCCCGCCAGCAATACGGGAATCGAAACGATGGCAAGAATTCTCAGAGAGATAAACGGCAGGGTCAGCCTAAGAGTAGTCACCGTCTTCATTTTCCTCGTCTACTTCTTCCTCTTCCTCGTCTTCGTAGCCTTCCTCGACGGCTTTCAGTTCCAGCGGATTCGTGGTCACGACTTCGAAATCGGTGCCGCACTCCGGGCACGAGATCACTTCGCCCTCGTCGACTTCTTCCTCTTCTACATCCAGATCATTTTCACACTCAGGACACAAAACCATAAGGCCTCCATCCCCGTAAGATGCTCCTGATAATATTTAGATTCTCCCTGCCGGTTGGTCAAGGGGATCAG
>JASHRE010000498.1 GCA_030037515.1 Candidatus Sulfotelmatobacter sp. | reverse complement strand
CTATTTTCGTGAAAGACCCGTACAAAGTCCTCGCGAGTCGCGTATGGACTTGGCTCGCTTCTCGGAACTTGATTGCGAACCCGGTTCCTCATTTCTCCACCTTCGTAGGGCTCCCGTTTGCACGGCGGGCGACCTGCTTCAAAACGTGTTTTGTGAAGACACCGCAGCAGCGAAATTTGACACCCTTTTGCATCAGTTCAAACAACACGTTTTCGCCTTCCTGACTAATCGCCGTTACATGCCTCATATCGATAACGAGTTTGCGCTGGAACAGGTTTGTGTGTGCCTTCTCGCAAGCATTTCTCAGTTCTGCCACCCAAGGCCCAACTAGCTTGCCCTCCACAATCAACCGCCGCTTAGTGTCGCCCTCAATGGTCGAGATCTTCAGCATGGGCACCTTCTCTAATCTCGGGACACTTGCAAGGAGGCTGCCAAACCCCCGCATCCCAAGTGCAAGAATTGCAGCGCTGTTTTTCAGCAAATTGTTCTCGAGAGTTGAAATTGTCGAAACTATCTCCGACCTCTGGTCCCCCTCCGGATGGGTGCATGAGGCCGGCATGGGGCAAAGTCGCAGGCGAGCGTCAAGGGAAGGGTCGCGAGTCCTTAGCAGGCTTTTGGTGCCAGCGCTTGTTCGGATGTCTCATTTTCGTGCGTTTACTTCATGTGACCACCCCTCCGGGTGAACTTGCCGACAATGAACTCTTGGGCCAGGCTTGCGCCCACGCGTTCAGCGGTACCGATCGCAAAGTTTCCGAATACCAGGCCAGCTCCACGATTGGATTGAGGGTAGTAAAGATTGGACAGAGCCGATGAAGCCAAGTCTCCACCCAGGCTCGAGTAGTTCGGCTGCCACTTTCCGGAATCTCCTTTCGCGACAAAGGGGCTGAACATCGCGTGGCGGATGCGCGAGCCAGTGGTGCCCGTTCCTTGATAGAAGTAGCGCGGATCCTGGCGGAGCAAGGATGGCAGTATCGCACCGCCGATCATAATGTCGGAGAAACCATCGGCAGCGGTGGCGCCAAATCGCTCCCCATAAGCGCCCCAACCTTGCCCGTACTTCGGAGAATTCGTGGCTTGTCGGGAAGCAGAAACCAAGCCTACACCGGCGGCGGTGACGGGATCGACAGAGACCCTGATGGCCAGCTCAAATTTCATTTTCGTTGTAAGCGGCGCGGCATCACTCTCGTAGGACACGTAGAAGTTTGGAATGATTCCAAAAACACGCTGCTTTTCCTCGGCCTTGAACTGCTCGGTTGCGACTTCCTCAGGATCGTAATGAACATCGACCGTTGTACGCGCGGCCTCAATTCGGAGTTGGATGCCGGTTACAATCTTGAACTGACCAGGTTCGAGCGCAATCGCAGGCGATGTCCAATCTGCAAAATCCTTCGCTGTGATCTTGATTTCATAGGCGACTCCCGGCTTTACGTCATGAAATTCAAAAAATCCGTTTCCCGGCGTGACGAGTGTACTAGGGTCATCGCCTTTGACGGTCTCGAGAACAACCGTCGCATTGGGTACGGGGTCACTGTTTGCATCGGTGACCGTTCCTATCAGCGTTCCTGGCTTTGCCTCCGTGTCTCGGACGCTCTGTCCATGCATCGTTAACGACAGTACGACCGCCATAGCTGACACAACCGCAGAGCGTGTGGGAGAGAAAATTGACATGCGATTCTCCTTGTCCCTGTGAAGGCAAGGAACGTGCCAAACGCGGTTGGCCCTAAGTGGTTGAATTTGAGCCCGGGAACGGGACCGTCAATGTCGAGAGTCGAAAGTGTCGACGACAGGTGACAAAGAAGTGGCATTTATGCTGAAACCTACGGCGCGCAACTACAACCGCAGACAATGTTGCGTCCCATTAATAGTTCTGCACGGAACCCCGACAGCCGATTGGGTGACCGTCGGTTCAGCATTCTCGTCCTTGGGTTATCGCGAGCGAATAGCACGGCGGGTGCTATACAAAACAACAAGGCGAATTTGACAAACAGATTGGTCTTCATTGCTTCAACTGCCTTTCTTACCCCTTCCAAAGCCTCGCTCTCCCGTTTGAGCTGCAGCCCCCCCGGTTGGTCCCTTTGCAGCCAGATCGCACGCCGAGCGTGAAGTCCTGCGGAGCAGATTGCGTGGACCCTTCCTGACCTGCACCCGCTAACCGTGACGCAAATCTCGTGCCAATGTAGATTTGCGCTAACTAGTTGAAAACAAGATGCAGCAGTAAGATATGCGCAGTAGTGTCGATCAACTGTTGAGGGTGTTTAAACACAGCGTGACACAGCCGGAAGACGACACCTCGGTCGGAGAGAGGGGGTGAGCCTCAGGAGGACGGGGCTTGGAGAGGCGATTCTGTTGCGGGAGTAAAACGACAAACGGAGAACAGCTGGTCCGCTCAGGCGTACTGCCCGGGATCAATACCGAACTTCTTCATTCGCGATAGGAGCGTGGTCCGATTGATTCCCATGCGTGCGGCTGCGCCATCCACACCACCAACACGGCCCCTGGTCTTCGCGAGGGTGCGCACAATTTCTTCACGCTGCTTCTGGGCGCGAGCGTCTGCCAAGGTCTTGTTCCCATTGAGAGCATGAAGGGTTTCTTTCACAATTCGCGCGATATCTTCCCGACCCGAACCTCGCGTCACAGTGGCGGGTTCTTCCAGGTTCAATTTGCGAAGCTCTCCGAGCGGCGCCTCAAGCGACCTGCCGCGGGTCAAGATAACGGCGCGCTCTACGAAATTTTCCAATTCCCGGATGTTGCCCGGCCAGCCCCAGGCCGTCAGGCCCCTCATCACCGGCGGAGAGATTGCTTCAATCCTCTTCTGCATTTGCTTGGCAAATTTTTGGACGAAGTAACTCACCAATAAAGGAATATCTTCCTTACGTTCGCGCAAAGGCGGTATGCGGATAGGGAACACATTCAAACGGTAATAGAGATCACTGCGAAATTCCTTGTTCGCAATCATCTTTTCCAGATCGCGATTCGTTGCCGCCACAAGTCGTACATTCACTTTGCGGGTATGCGTGCTACCTAGACGCTCAAACTCGCGCTCCTGCAGAGCGCGCAGCAACTTCGGCTGAATCTCGATCGGAATATCTCCCACTTCGTCCAGAAATAAGGTGCCTTGATCTGCCAGTTCCATGCGCCCGGTCTTTTGGGTGATCGCTCCCGTGAAAGCTCCCCTTTCATGTCCGAATAATTCGCTTTCCAGCAGGCCCGTCGGAATTGCAGCGCAGTTCAGCTTCACAAATGTCCGGTCCTTGCGCCGGCTGCGGTCATGGATGGCCCGGGCGATCAGTTCCTTGCCCGTTCCAGTCTCACCTAGCAGCAAGACTGTGGAATCGCTGGGAGCGACGGTTTCAACCAATTCCAAAACGTGCTTTAATGTCGGGCTGTTTCCGACGATATTCTCAAAGTTCGTCTCGCCGCGGATTTCTTCTTCGAGGTAAAGCTTCTCTTGTGCGAGCTTGTCCTTGAGATCGGAAATTTCGTTAAAAGCCAAGGCGTTTTCAATGGCGATCGCGATCTGTCCCGCGGCTTGTGTCAGAAATTCGACATCGTGCGGGGTAAAAGGAGTCTCGGTAATCCGTACGAGCGCCAGGACCCCGAGCGCTCGACCTCGATTCACCAGAGGTATCAGACAAGAGGTCTTCGCTCCTTCACCGACCAGTTTGTCGTACAACTCGGAGGGAACATCCGCGGGGTCGTAGTGCTCCACGATTGTTGGCTTCAGTGTCTCGAGAACACGCTTGCCAGCGCCAGTTATTGTGAAAATCTCCTCTTCTCTGATCAAGCCCTTACCTTGGGGAAAATCGAGCGCCCACAACTTGAACCTCGTAGGTTCGGACTTTAACAGAGAAACCGCGACAGCATCGCACTGCATGACTTCGCGAATATTCGCTGCGATGGCGCGAAATAGCTCCTGATGCTTCAGGTTCGACGTGATTCGGTTGGTCAGGTTGAGAAGCAACTGCAGCCGCTCGTTTTGAGTCTGTAAGCACGCCTGAGCATGCTGCGCGCGCCTAAGATTGAAACCGTCATCGAGTGCAAACGCGACCACCCGGCCGACGAGCCGGAGGAAGCCTATTTCTTCTTCACCGAATGGATTCACGGTGTCACGGCTGATTCCGAAAACCCCCAGTCGACGGTGCGGAGTTGTCAATGGAACGCGGATGCTCGAGCCGAGTCCTATTTCCTTGGCATATTCCTTGAACCGGGGGAACCGCTCTTCTACGTCCCAATCGGGAGTGTGCTGTGGATCGTGACTATCAATCGCGGGCCACGTTGCCAACTCGTCCACGAGCACGGCCGGAATAGGGATGGGGCCCTTTCCCCACACCAGATGTTCAATTTCCTTTGGGTTCTCCTCCAGGGCAGCGAGGTAAAGGTGGTCGAAATCGAGGAACGCGCCGAGTTCATCCGCCAGGGTTCCCGCCAATTCTTCAGGCTGGCAGCAGGCTGAGAGCGCTTCACTGATGCGCAGCACTGCATCGTAGTGCTGGCTGATGCTTTCGCCTGCGATGATCGCCTCTGTGCTCATGCCTTGCTCTGCCGGGAAATTCGGCGCGGGCCGCTTGACAGCATCACACGCCATTGATGAGTCATGGACTTAAAAGGTCGCACTATTCTATACGGGGCGCTCGTGGGGGTGCAGCGCATCGTGAGCCAGAGTTTGGTAGATATCGGGATAGATACGGAGGCGAGGCAATCACAGTCGCGGCCGACGTGTCAAAACCATGCATCGCATCACAGCCGCGCTCCGGGCCGCTGGAAGTGAAGAGCGAGCATTGAAGGTTGGTGACCGTGCCCAGATCTTCACCTTACTCAATCAGGGTCACAGCGAGATCCTGACCGCCGTTCAAGTTGCGATGATCGCAGCTCTACCTTGCTCCGCCTTGCCCGACTCGGTCCTGACTTGCCCGACACCGGTCGATGTCTGCTGCCTCCGTTTTCATCGTCAGCGCACAAATTTACCGAGGCGCGCGAGGAGCTCAGATTTCCGCCGCACGAAAGGGGCATTCTGTTGACGGTGAAAAAAAGCGACTAAAGCGCAGGGAACGCCGTCGGGGGCATCGGATCCTAGTGGGTTTACTTCCCCATACCACGGTTCCACGGTGTTTTTAGCCAGGATAGTTCGGCACCGATATTAGCGGTGGTTTAACCTAACGGGGTTGCATCCGGGCGACGAGTTCTGTATCTAACAAAGCGTCTCTATGGTTTTTGTTTTCGACTTCATGAAACAAGACGGGAGGTTATGGCGAAACCGATTCTGCTCAGCGTGGATGACGATACGGATGTGCTGCGAGCGATCGAGCGTGACCTGCGCGCGCAGTATGGTGCGGACTATCGGGTGATTGGGAGCGAGTCCCCCGAGAAAGCGCTCGACATCCTCCGGCAACTGAAGCTGCGCAGCGACAGTGTCGCCCTCCTGCTGGCGGATCAACGCATG
>JASHRE010000051.1 GCA_030037515.1 Candidatus Sulfotelmatobacter sp. | reverse complement strand
GTGGGCGTCGAGCGTACCCAGAAAGACTTTGTCGCCCAGAATCGCCATGCCGCGATTCACGCGTCCGCAGCAGGGGCGAATGTCGGAAGGAAGCTGGCGCTGGTACATCCAGATGGGGCGGCCGGTGCGTGCGTCGAGCGCAAAGGCGCGATCGTCTTGCGCGGTTGCGTAGAGAATACCGTCGACGACGAGGGGACTGGTTTCAAGTTTTCCCGTCGCGGCAGTTTGATAAACCCATTTCGCCGTCAGCTTGCCGACATTTGTTGTGTTGATCTGGTCGAGCCCACTGAACCGTTTGCCGGAGTAGTCGCCGGAATAGGTCATCCAGTTCTGCGGTTCTTTGGCGGAATTGAGAAGGCGGTCGAAAGTGGCCTGGGCGTGGATACTCGGTAATGCCAGGAGAATTCCAAAAGCAGTAATGGCAAACGCTTTCGTCCGCGCCGTGACGCGTGCTGCGCAAGAGCGGCCCTCCCGGGCCTCGTTGCCGATTTCGTAACCGAGGGCCTTGAGGCCCTGTGCGCTGCAGGGGCTAACGCCCGCAATCTTGTGGAATGCCTTGCGGGGTGCCGAAGCGTCGGTCTTCCACCGAAGCCGAAAAAAACGATGGGGCGCGTAAGTTTTGTTCACTTCGCCCCCACGCTGACCAGATAGGCAACGATGTCGTTCAGATCTTTGTCGTTGAGAACGTCGGTTCCGTATTGCGGCATCGCGGACTGGCGGCTGTTGTGCAAGGACCGCAGCTTATTTTTTTCGAGCAGATGGATTTGCTCGTTCTGGTCCATGATTTGCACGCTGAAGCTGTCTTCGTTCAGGGTCACTCCTTTAATTTCCTTTCCGTCCGCAGTCACGGCAGTAACGGTTTCATATTCCTGGGGAAACTCTTTGGTCCCCTCTGTCAGTCCCCACGCCAGATGATGACTCGGATGCCGCACCGAATCGATGATCGCGGCGGGGGTGCGCGAGCCACCCACGCCGCTTAACTCCGGCCCGAAGCGTCCGCCCTTACCGTTGATCATGTGACACAACGAACAATTGGCGTCGCCGTAGAACAAAGTCTTGCCACGCGCGGCATTGCCGAGCGGAATCGCCGGCGCCTTCACTTCCCGGCTGCGAATGTAGCTGATGATCTGCCAGATCTCTTCGTCGGTCATGCCGACGCCCTGCCCGTTGGTACCGTTCGCGGGCATCGCAGTCCCGGGGATGCCGTTGCTGATGATCTGAAACATCTCGCCATCGGAGTGGGCAAATTTCTTTTGCGCGCGCGTCAAGTCGGGACCACGGCCGCCGCCGCGCGCCCCCAGTCCGTGGCAGAGGGCGCAGTTGATGCGGAACTCGTACTCGCCGGCCTTGGCGGCCTCGGCATCTCCTGCAAGTGGATTTTGACCTCCCGCCCCGGCACGAAGCGAAATTCCAAACGGTGACAGGAGTGCCAGCGCCAGGGCTGAAGCGCTGTTGAAGAGTAAACGCATCGATCGCCGGCCAGGTCGCCCAGGGAACATGTGCGCTCTCCGATTCGTGGGAACAGGAAAAGTTAGGGACAGATAGTAGCATTATTCGCGAGAATCGAAGGAAGCAAACACTCAATGCGCTCAATGCGAGGTATGCATATCGCGAGTTCGAATATGTTCGGGGCGAAAACCGATTCCGATCACTCGTGCGGGGAAGCGGCCTAGCACCGGGAATCGGCGAACCAGGCGCAACAGAAAAGGCAGCTTGGGCGGGGCCGAGGTCGACAGCGCCCGACGGATCACTCGGTTCTGCACGGCGATCTGCAGTTTCTGCGTGGCGCGTGTGGGGAAGTCGCGGCGGCGCTCGACGGATTCAAGGTCGGACTCGGCAACGCTTCCCGCTGCCAGCCCGGGGCCGAGGATGTTTGCTGCGGCGACCGCATCTTGAATCGCCAAATTGATTCCGACGCCTCCTACCGGTGACATGGCGTGTGCGGAATCCCCGATACACAAGAGACCGGGCCGAAACCATTTCTTCAGTCGATCGACCTTGACTGTCAGCAGGTTTGCATCGTTCCAGTCGCCAAGTTCGCCGACGCGGTCCTGAAGAAAAGGAGCAAGACGGGCGATTTCTTCACGGAACTTCACGATCCCTTGATTGCGAGTCTGTTCGGCTGCTCCTTTCGCAATGACGTAGCCACACTGCCAGTATTCGTTGCGGTCGATCATGATGAATACTTTCCCAGCGGAAGCCCGGCCAAGACTTTGTCGCGGGTCGCCCGATCGGTGGCTGAATCTCATCCATAAGACATCCATGGGAGCGCCCAAGTCCATTACCTCCAAACCTGCGCGCTGGCGGATAACAGAATGCCGGCCATCGGCGCCGACCGTCAGGCCAGATCGGATCTCGATGAGTCCATCCTGGGTTTTTGCGCGTACCCCGGCGATCCGGCCATTTTCTTGGAGCAGGTCCGTGGCTTCGGTTTGCATCTTCAGATGAAATTCCGGATAGCAGTTCGCCTTCTCGGCTACAAAGTTCAGAAAATCCCACTGCGGCATGAATGCCAGGAATTTGCAATGGGTTGGCAGGTGCGTAAAATCGCCGATGGGTATGGTTTCATTGCCGACCTGCGCCGCAATTTCCCGCGTTTCCTGGTGGGGACGCTTCAGGAACTCCTCGAGCAGTCCGAGTTCATACATCAACTCAAGGGTTGAGGGATGAATCGTGTCACCGCGAAAGTCCCGGAGGAAGTCGGCATGCTTTTCAAGCACAATTACGTCGATGCCGGATCGAGCTAGAAGAAAACCAAGCATCATGCCCGAAGGGCCTCCGCCGACAATGCAACAACGAGTCTGTAGCGTCGTACCCACCGCCCCTCGGTCTCGGCTCCGAAATCTGTCGCCTGGAAGCAATAGATGGTTCGCGGGTTCACAAAGCTGAGAAACTTTTTCATGCGCAGACGATTTTTCCCTCCGTACATGGCCGCTGGATATCTTGGGACCAGCACGTTTGGCTCTCTACACTGAAATCCTGCCTGCCAGTGGGCGATGACTGTAAACGGGTTGGTGTTTTTCCCGAGGCGGCAAGTTGTTGAACTAACGATCTTTCCAGCGGAATGCGTCGGGCTGCGGCAGGCCGAGATGAGCGAGGACGCGATAAGCGAACTCGCGTGCCAAGTCATCTAATGAAGCAGGGCGATAGTAGAAAGCAGGAATGAGCGGAAATATGGTCGCTCCGGCATCGGCCGCCCGGTACATGTTGCGGATGTGAATTTTATTGAGCGGCGTCTCGCGGAGGCAGAGCACGAGTGTCCGCTTTTCTTTGAGCGTAACGTCGGCGGCGCGCTCAATCAGTTTGGCAGCAATGCCATTGGCAACGCGAGCCAGCGTTCCCACGCTGCATGGGATCACGACCATGGCGTCGGCTGGATACGAACCGCTGGCCACGTTGGCTCCGACGTCGTCGTTCGATTGCAGTTGAATTTTGGCGGACCGTTTTCCGCCCGGGCCAGTGATTCGCTCGACGAGATCGGTGCGGCCTTTGAGTTCAAGTTCTTCGGCCAGGACTCGCAGAGCGCCATCGGAAGCAATGAAGTTCACGGTGCGAATGCGATCGTCGCATTCGACGGCGAGCAGAAAATGCCGCAGAAAAATGGCGCCGCTCGCGCCGGTGGTCGCGACGGTCAGATTTTGTGGCGGATGGTTGGGCACGCAGGCTCCGGGAGCGTTGGATGATGAAGTCTGGAGCATAGGGACGTCGCGCAGAGTAAGTCAAGGCGCCCCTCCGGCTCACGGCGGAGACTGAAACATGGCGTCAACGGCAAATCTTCGATCCCGGCGTAGCGCGGCGGAACTGCGCGCGCTCGCTGGAGTGGAACGCGAGATTCGCGCCGTCGATGCCCATAGCCGCCGCAAGTATCTCCGCGAATTTAACCAGGCGTTTCGCACCTATGAGTGCCTGCTCGATTCTGATCAGGTTGCGGAGGCGGTTTGCGCTGCCGATATCGTTTTGATCGGCGACTATCACGCCCTGCCGGCCGCCCAGCATTACGCGGCATCCTTGCTCGAGCAGCGGGCTTTGAGCGGTGGTCCGGTCGTCGTGGGAGTGGAAACCATCTTCGCGCGTGACCAGCACATTCTCGATGAATGGTGGCGCCGGGAGATCGACGATTCTGAACTCAGACAGCGCATCCGCTTCGACATCGATTGGGGATATGACTGGGCTCCATTTCACGAAGTGCTGGTCACGGCCCGCGATCATGCGGAAGGTCTTTACGGGCTGGATTGCATGCCGCGGGAGGACCTGCGCAAAATCGGGGCTCGCGACCGGCACGCCGCCGCGAAAATTTCTGAAATCCGTGCCCGACATCCGCAAGCGGCAATCGCCGTGCTTTTTGGGGAGTCGCACCTGGCGCCGACGCACTTGCCCCGGGCGATCCGCGAACTGCTGCCGGAGGCGAAGATTCTTACCCTTTTGCAAAATGTTGACGCGCTCTACTGGCGCGCGGCGGGGGAACGCGCCGACAAAGTCGACGCCGTCCGCGTCAACGGAGACGTGATTTGCGCCTTCAATTCCACGCCGCTGGAGAAGTACGAAAGCTACCGGCTTTTCCTTGATCAATGGAGCCGCTGCGAGCCAGACCGCGATTTCGCTCCGACCATTTACAACCTGATCGACACCCTGGCCAGTTTTCTCGAAATCAACCGCTATTCGCCGCACAACGGCGCGCAGCCGAAGTTCCTGATCGATATGCTCCCCGAGGTTCACGGCACGGCGTCAGAAGCCAGCTTGTGGCGTACGCTCGCCAATCGAGGACTACCCGAGTCTGAACTCGTCTCTCTGCTCAGCCATGTCGAAGCCCGGGGCAGCGCCTACATCCCGCAAGTGAATTCTTTTTGGGTTCGCGATCTGCAAATGATGCACGCGGCTGAGGACGTGGCTCGCT
>JASHRE010000497.1 GCA_030037515.1 Candidatus Sulfotelmatobacter sp. | reverse complement strand
CTAGCCATCATTTGCAGGGCCTCTACCGCCAGCATGTCGCCCGAAAGCAGGTGAATTTTGTTCGTCGGATTTCTGTAACCTCACACCTGAGCCTTACAGCCGGACCTCATCTGTGCCCTATGCGGCATGTCCACGTTCGTGCACAACGGATTCGTTTTGAGGTTGCAGAAAAATTCCGAAAACGAGTCCGTGCGTGATCAACAGGACCGGCACAACCAGTGTCGGAATAAAGTATGCGGCTCCTAATTGCCCTGCCAAAAGCCCGTCGTGATTGGCTCGGTAGAAAGCGTTCAGGAGGTCAGCTGAGCCCCAGAGATTGAAGACCCACGCGATAAAAATGCCAGCCCCACTGCGCAGGGAAGCCAGCGAAAGCAATGCGAGCGTCGCCGCAATGATGTCTCCGTAGGCGGCGGAATGCGCGAAGGCAGATGGCAGATCAGGCGACACAACCCCAGGGACCAGGAATGCCAAGCCGATGAAGCGGAAGCTATGGAGGACGAACAGTGGTCTCAACGCTTGGGCGCGTGGCTGAAGGCGGAGTACTGGCCAGATGTATCTGGCAGTGACGATCCCCCACGCGATGGTGCTGAATGCGATGCTCACGAAAAAACAGAGTTGCGGCGACATGAGTCTCTCCTTATTAGAATTAGAATCGCAGCTAGCCGCATCGGTGTGTGGGTAACTGCGTTCACGAGATCGGGCATGTCAGGCCTGCTCTGGTGCAGGTGACAAGACATCTGGTACCGGGAGACGCAAAACCCCGAAGAGTCGCGCGAGTTTGCGATCGAGGTCTTTTCCGACCTGGGCAATCTCGACACTGCCAAGACTGGAGAGAACGGTGTTTGGCTGGTCGATCGTGAATCGAGTTGCTCCGTCGGCTTCGTAGATGAGGCAACGCAATGGAACGTAGAGCCCCACGGCGGGATCATGGCGGTACATGGTCTCCGCAATGACGTGATTGCCCATCAGGTATTCTGTCGCCCGGCGTTTGTTACCGGCGAGACTCATCAGCGGGGTCAGATCCAACTTCCAATAGAGAAGAAAATCGTACGGGGCCGCCGCTGCGGCCTCGTTGACGACTTCCGACCAGGACGCCTTTCGTTCGACCAGTTGCGCCGCTCGATCCCTTTCGAACACGGGGACTGCGCTTTCAAACCGTTGGCGAAAATCGTCATAGCTCTCGCGGGTGGGGATGTCCAGACGAATCATTCGGTGGGGAGTTGCCCTGCTTCCGGTTTCTTTTGTCATCGGTCTCGCCTCCTGAGCGTCCTTTTCATAGGATGATGTAAATAATCCTATGGATTCGAATTTCTTTCATCCGGCGGCTATGCCGTTCCCTGGTTGCGTCCTGGGATGATTCCGAGCATCCTATCGTCATGCGTTACCAACCGGGGCATAAAGCGGAAATCCGTCGCAAGATCGTGAAAGACGCTTCAGAGCGCGTTCGCTCCGAGGGCCTGAACGGCGCAGCGGTGTCGGCTGTTATGCGGGACGCCGGCCTGACCCACGGAGGCTTTTACAAACACTTCCGGAGCAAGGATGAGCTGCTCATTGAGTCCCTGAAAGAGGGTTTCCGAGAGACACTCGAGACCCTGGTTCATGCCGCTGAACAGTCGCCCCCTGGGCAGGCGTGGAAGGCAATTGTGAAGGCCTACCTGCGCCCGGAAATGTGCGAATGTCCCGAGCACGGCTGTCCTTTGACGAGCCTCGGTCCCGAGTTGGCGCGGGTCGATAAGAGAATGAAGCCTCAGATCGTGGGCCAGCTGGAAAACTACAAAAGCCGGATGCTGCCGTTCATGCCGGGGAGGCGAACTGCGGATAAGGAGCAGGCTTTCTTCGCCATCTTCTCCACGATGATCGGGGCGGTTGAGATTGCTCGCCTATTGCCCGATCGCGCGATACGGGAGAAAGTGCTGGGCAACGCAAGAGATTTTCTTTTGGGTGGCTTCTGAACTTCCGGCTGCGGGTGATCACTCAGAGAATGTTTGGCGTCGTAGCCACTGCGGGGACGAGTCGGGATAGAGGCGAGGCGCGCACACTTGGTCACAAAGACCAACACAGGTTTCACCGGGATGCGAGACCTCCAGCGCCGCCTCCCATGGGCGTCTTGTGCCGGGTCCACTCAACGTCGACCCCGTGTTCCAGGGGGCGGTTTCGCTCGGCCTCGGGCAGGCGCTGAGCCTTGACGGGCCAGCCTTCTCGAGATCCCTGCGCCGCGGAAGATGCACCCAACATTACTCACCAGCAAGCGCAGAGTGCTTAGGGTCTTTCGCGATGGGCGCGCGGACGAAGTCATCGATCTCGCGCTTCGATCGCGAACGTACCCGTGGTAAAGCTGGCGGTTACCAAAACCGATAAAATAGAGGTTCGCTTTCATGAATGTGGGCTCATTATGGCGAAACCGATTCTGCTCAGCGTGGATGACGATACGGATGTGCTGCGAGCGATCGAGCGTGACCTGCGCGCGCAGTATGGTGCGGACTATCGGGTGATTGGGAGCGAGTCCCCCGAGAAAGCGCTCGACATCCTCCGGCAACTGAAGCTGCGCAGCGACAGTGTCGCCCTCCTGCTGGCGGATCAACGCATG
>JASHRE010000496.1 GCA_030037515.1 Candidatus Sulfotelmatobacter sp. | reverse complement strand
TAATTCGGGAAATGGTCCCGCGAATGAACGTCTGTATTTCGCTCTCAAATCGCTTTGTCAGTCCGCGCTGGGCCGCACTGAATGAGGTCTCCGCCGCGGTAGCGGCCGCCGTCAGATAAGGCGCACTAGATTGCCAGCGTTTCACCACGCCCTGCAGGCGTGCATCCACGGTCACGTTGCTGTCATCGCGTGGATCAAAAGCATTATATTGACCCCCTCCGGCCCCGTCAAATGCGGGTTAGAACGTTGTCGCCACCGTGAAGCGGAAGGTTTTTCGGGGCTCGCGCAGCAAGAATTCGGGTGAATACGTCTCTTTCGCCAGAGCGTAGGTGTAATCCCCGGCTGCGTTCGCCGGGAACATGGCGCGGGTGATGGGAATCGGTGGCGTCGTCTGGTTGTCGAGCCGCGCCGGGTTGTAGGCCCAATAAATGCGGAATGGGGCGTTGACCACGGGCAGGAACATTTGCAGTTCCAGTCCCGTCGACATGCGTGGCTTCCAGTTGGTCTGGTTGAGAACCTGCAGATACTGCGAAGGCAGCGGACTCAGCAGGGCGGATCCCACGCCGCCGGTCTTCGGGGAAGCCTGAACGCAGTTAAAACCGGCGTCAAGTATCGGACAGCCGAAATACGTGCTGATCACCTGATCGTATTGCTCGCTGGCAATCTCCAACTGCGACCGGCGCAAAATCGGATCAATTCCGGCATCGACGAACGGAGCGATGGCCACCGGACCGGCAATCGTGATGCGATATTCCAGGTTCGCCCAGGTGCTGAGGTCGCCGCCGGGGAAAACGATCTGGTCCACGGGGATCGGAATGGTCCAATTGCCCTGCTGCGGATTGGCCGGATTCTTTGGAACCGGCGTTCCGTCAGGATTGCGCAGCGTGATCACGTTCGTGTTGGGGAGGAAGGCGACGGGAGAAATCGAGCGAACGTCGAAGCCGCGAATGTCGTATTCGCCGCCCATATAGAAGCGTTGGAACGGAGGCGCAACCAGGCCGCCGAAACCCGAGATGAACGATCCCTGCACGTTGAAGCCGATCGTGTTTCGCTTATTCTGCATGGGAATGAAGCGCTTGTATTGAATGATCGGCCGCACCGACCGCACCGTACCAGCCAAACCGGCGATTTCAACGCCCGCCGTCATCTGCTCGCCGCTGTGAGGCGAAATGCCGCTGTCGAGCCGGTTGAAAGAGAAGTTGGGGAAAATTTTGCTGGTGAGGATACCGTTTACCGCAGCCGGGCCGGAAACGCCACGGAACGCGAGGAAGTCGAACAAAGTCTTCGAGGCCGTGCTGAGAGGCAACAGCGTCGAATCATCAAAGGAATACGTGATGCCGACACGCTTGAACGAGCGGTGCAGGGCGTAGCTGAGGCTGGTGGTAAAGCCGTAGCTCTGTTGCGAGTAGTTCTGCAGATTCTGCAGGACCGCGTTTGGCAGGTTCAGATTTTGCCCGCTGAAAATCGAGAGCTGACGCGCCTGATTGAAGTTGTACTTATTTCCGAACACGGTGAAGCCGAATTGCAGCGGCCGGTCGAACATGTAAGGCTGCGTGTATCCGAACATCGCGCTGCGGGCCAAATTTCCCAAGCTGAGCTGGATATTCAAAGTTTCGCCGCGGCCGAGAAAGTTGTTGGTGGCGTAATTCAGACCGATGAAAGCGCCTTCCAGTCCGCTCACGCCGCCGTTCAGTCCAATGCTGTTCTTACCCTTTTCCTTCACATGCAGGGTCAGATCGACGTAGCCGTTTTTCTCGTCCAGTTTTTTGTCGGTCACATTCGGATCGTCGGGCTTGAGTTGATCGAAATACGAAAGCTGATTCAGGCGCAGCAGGCTGAGTTCCCAGAGGCGCGAGTTATAGACTCCACCTTCTTCAAGAGCCAATTCGCGGCGAATTACTTTGTCGCGCGTTGTCGTATTCCCCACAAATTCGATGCGGCGCACGTAGAACTGCTTGCCTTCATCGATGTCGATTTCAACGTTGGCCAGCTTCTTGTCTTCATCGAAGGTTGTGTTCGGCAGCGGCGTGTAGTTGATGAAACCGTATTCGCCATAGGCTTTGCGGAGATTGTCCAGGCCTTTGGCAATTTTCGACCGGCTGAAAACCTCTCCATCTTTGATGGGAAACAGCGTGCGCAATGCCGCACTGTTCGGCAAATGCGTGTTGCCTTTGAAGGTAATTTTGCCCAGCCGGTATATTTCGCCTTCCTCGATCGGAATCGTGATATCGACGGCTTTCCCGGGCCCCGACTGAATCAGCGGAATGTGTGGTCCTTTGTGGCCGGTATCGCGAATCTCGGTCTTGGCATCGCCCACGTTTGCCTTGAAGTAACCACGGTTCTGATATTCCTCACGCACGCGCTCGGTATCTTCGTCGAGTTTGGTCGCGTCGTACGTCCGGGCGAAGATGTTTTCGAGGAAAATGGAATGCGGAATACCGACCGGACGCAGGTTCTTCATTGCGCTGCGCAGAATGCGGGTTTTGACGTTCGTATTACCTACAAACTTGATCTTCCCCACTTTGACCTTGGGACCCTCTTTGATCACGAAGGTGATGCCCACCGATGCGGGGGGAATCTGCCGTAGCTCTGTGCGGATTGTCGCAAACTGGCGGCCATGCTCCGACAATAATCCCTTGATCGCGTTTTCGGCTTTTTTAATGCGCGTGGGATCGTATTGGCTCTCGACCACCAACCCCACTTTCTCTTGCTTAAAGCGATCGAGGACGTCGCTATTCGAAACGGTGCTGAGGCCGACGTAATTGATTTCGCGAATGGTGGGCTTTTCTTTGACCTGGACGATCAGCCGCCACCCCTTCGGCGTCTGCTCACGCAGAAACTTGATGTCTTCGAAGTACCCCGTGTTCCACAGCGAGTTGAAATCGCGTTCCAGGGCGGCCGGATCGTAGATATCGCCGGGCTTGGTGAAGATTCGTGCCAGGATTGTATCTTTCGGAATGCGCCGGTTGCCGACGACGTTGATCTCGGAGATGACGTCGCTCTGCGCCCACACCACGGCGCCCGATGCAAGCAA
Organism: Candidatus Sulfotelmatobacter sp.; assembly: GCA_030037515.1. GTDB lineage: Bacteria > Acidobacteriota > Terriglobia > Terriglobales > Acidobacteriaceae > Sulfotelmatobacter. The sequence goes on along the minus strand of JASHRE010000496.1, from coordinate 6,673 downwards.
AAGCATTGCCAGAACCAGCCATCCCCCTCCGCGGCGCCATGCTCTCCGCCAAGATCGTAGGAATGAATGGGATGGCCCAGGAACAGCGCTTGGCGCGCAAGCCTGCTTGGACACAACAGTATTCTCCGGATACAAGCGAAAAAGAATCGCTACGACCTCAGTCTCTGGGATGTAAGAAAACTGCCATTATACGGTAGAGCAACAGAAAGCGTCCAAGCCGCAAGTCTTTGCCGGTCGCTGTTTCCGCCCCGCCTGCCGGTCAGACCCGATTCGCAAAACCGCAGGTTGCTTCACCTGGACGACTGGGATAACTCTACTTCAACCAAGACGGAATAAAACGTAGCTGAGTTGCCCAAGTCGGCAAGTTTTTCTGAAGTAAGACTGTTGATGCTTTGAAAACCGGGGGTGAGCTTCGGCAGATTCAGTTTTGCCGAGACCATTCCTGGCTGCACTTTGCCATCCACTCGAGCTTTGAGGAAAATCTCGCCGCGCGCATTGAAGACGCGGACCTCGTCCCCGTTCGTGATGCCGCGCGCCTGAGCGTCATCGCGAGAGATTTCGAGCAGACCGCTATCTTCCATCTGCTGAATGGAGGGCAAATTCGAAAACGTTGAATTGAGAAAATTGTCGTGCTTGCGCGCCAGCAGTTCGAGAGGAAATTGCAGGTGCGCTCCGCTGTGTCGCGATTCGGTCGGCGGGCGAAACTCGGCGACGGGATCGAGCCCTTGCACCCTCAACGCCTCGCTGTACAATTCCGCCTTGCCCGAAGCCGTACCAAAGTTGCCGTGAGCAAAGGGCAGAAATGGATGAAATCGGCCCTGAGAAAATTGTGGGGTGCACCTCCCACCGGCTGGCTCCGGGCAGGCTTTCTCCTCGCTTTTGCCGGAAGTGGGAGGCTCTTCGCAGCGAGGCTCCGCCGCCTGAGCTGTAAGTTCTGATCGGCGGCTCCCGAAATTGCAGCGGACTGCTGACTGCTCCAACCGCTCTCGGCTCAACCCCTGAAGGAACGGGTTTGCCGAGTCCAGCGCGACATCGATCATCTGGTCCACTGTTTCTTTGAAGCACGTTTCTTCAAACCCCATGCCTTCAGCCAGAGCCCGAAACACGTCGACATTGGACCGGCACTCGCCGAGCGGCGCGATCGCCTGATTGGAGACCTGCACGTAATAGTGCCCATATGCCTTCTGCAGATCTTTGTGCTCGAAGAACGTCGTCGCGGGCAGCACGATGTCGGCATACTCCGTGGTGTCGGTGAAAAACTGTTCGTGCACGACGGTGAACAGATCGGGACGCAGCAAGCCGCGAATGACTTGGTTGTGATTTGGACAAACCGCCGCTGGATTGGAGTTGTAAACAAACAGGGCTTTGACGGGAGGATCGTCCACATAATTCAACACCCGCCCGAGTTGGACCATGTTGATGGTGCGTGCCTCGCGACCCAGAGCGATTTGCATCAGATCAGGGCGCTTCAAGGCTGCGGTGTTGAACTGCGCCGCCCCGCTGGTGGAAAGTTGCAACCCGCCGCCAACTTCTTTCCATGATCCGATCACACACGGCAACATGGCAATGGCGCGCGTGGCCGTGCCGCCGCCCTCCGAACGCTGCACGCCATAATTCAGGCGGATGACCGAAGGTCTGACGGTTGCGTATTCGCGCGCCAGTTTGCGAATGTCATCGGCGGAAATGCCCGTCCACGGCGCAACACGCTCCGGCGGATACGCTTTCACCTTCTCGCACAATTGTTGGAAGCCGAGTGTGTGTTGGGCCACGTAATCGGCGTCGTGAAGGTTCTCTCCGATGATGACGTGCATCATCGCGAGTGCGAGCGCAGCGTCGGTTCCCAGATTGATCGCCAAGTGCCAATCGGCGCACTCCGCCGTCCGCGTGCGATAGGGATCGATCACGACCAGCTTTGCCCCGTTTCGCCGCGCTTCGGTGACAAACGGCCACAAATGCACATTGTTGCCGTGGATATTTGCGGCCCAGGCCATGATGTACTTGGAATGACGGAATTGCTCCGGCTCGGTGCCGAGCTTAATGCCGTAAACCGATTCCAGCCCAGCCTCGCCGGCAGAAGAACAAATGGTGCGATCGAGTTGCGACGCGCCCAGACGATGAAAAAATCTGCGATCCATGGAGGCACCGTTTAGCGCGCCGAGGGTTCCCCCAAACGAATACGGCAGAATGGCTTCGCTGCCAAACTCGCGTGAAATCTGGCGAAAGCGAGATGTGATCTCGTCGAGAGCCTGGTCCCAGGTAATTCGTTTCCAGACCTGTGGGACGCGGGCACTGCTGTCCGCGCCCGGCCCTTTCGGGCCGACCCTGCGCATGGGAAACAGCACGCGGTCCGGCGAATAGACTCGATCCAGATATTTCGCGACTTTCGCGCATAAAAATCCGCGTGTTACCGGATGATCGGGGTCGCCCTGGATCTTCGTGCCGCGTCCATTCTCGATCGTGATCAGGACCCCGCACGCGTCCGGACAGTCATGGGGACACGCGGCATGGACGAGGCGCTTCTGCATTGGTGGATGACGGCGCAGCGTCAGCTAGGCTGACCTGTTTCCATCCCCTTTCGAACCGTGCCCGCCGTTTTCCGGCACACGGCTTAACGATGATCTTCTCGGTCTCGCGCCGGGTATTGCACGGTGCCCTGTAACCGGTGCAGGCCCATTCCCTAAAGCTGTTCGCGAGTGAAAGCTGGGCGTTCGTGGCCTTGGTTCGCTCCCCTCTTTTACAAGGGCCTTTGACACTCTGCCTAGCCGCCCGGATCTCTCCTGGCGAGGCTGCTAGCGGGCGCTCCGGCGCTTACCCGGACAGGACTTTCACCTGTTAGAGCAGTGCGAATATCAGGACGCTCCATGCGCTCATTATAGAGTGATCATGCGCTCATGCACGGAAGCTCCAACAGAAAATCAAAGACCCCACCTGGTCCCTCAAAGAACGGGGCACAAGGTGAGCAAGCTGGCAGTATGATTTGCCGGCGCTGACCACTGTCCCGCAGGCAGAACGCGCACGCGGCCAGCCACGACAACTGGTTTGCCGCTGCTCTGATCTTTAAAGACCAGACCCCGTGAGATCAGGCTCCCTTCTGCCGCCACAGCCAGACCGGACAATCCGTCGATGTTTTCAAACACCGTCGTGTTGCCGGTGTAGTAGACGGTGAACGGCCCGCCGGCGGAGCAGCACATCAGGGCGTCGTTCTGCATCTGGAAGTAACCGAGACCGGAGCGGGACTGTTCTGCTGCTGTTGATTATTCCGGCCTCGATTGCCGGCGCCGGCGCGGCCCCTTCAGCGCCGCAATTGCGAGCAGGAGCGCAAGGTTGGTCACAGCAGAGAGTCGCCGGACACCCAAGTAACCTCAGCCCGGTTACTTATCCGGTCCGATCAGGCCAGCAGTTATACGGTTCAGAGGATGTTCTCGGCCAGGGTGCGTGGTATCCCGGGCGGCGCCCCTTTGAGAGTGGACGTAAGTCAAAAGTTATTTCAGCTCTAGCACTTCTTTTTCTTTTGCCTTGCTCATCTCTTCCATTTTCTTGATCTCGTTGTCGGTGAGCTTTTGAATTTCATCCAGCGAGCGTTTTTCCTCATCCTCGGTAATTCTTTTGTCCTTCAGCGCCTTCTTGATTGCGTCATTTCCGTCTCGACGGATGTTACGAATCGCCGTCCGATGCTCTTCCAGAATTTTGTGCAGGTGCTTGACCATATCCTGGCGGCGTTCCTGAGTGAGCGGCGGGACGGGCACGCGGATCATCTTGCCGTCGTTCATTGGATTCAATCCGAGATCGCCGGAGCGAATCGCTTTTTCGATGGCGCCCAGCTGCGAGGGATCGAAAGGCTGTACCGTGATCAACTGCGCTTCGGGCGCGTGCACCTGCGCGACCTGATTCAGAGGCATCTGCGAACCGTAAGCGTCCACGGTCACCCCATCCAGCATGTGGACCGAAGCGCGGCCGGTGCGCGTGGCCGCCATCGCCTTGCGAAAATCTTCGACAGCTTTTTCCATGCGCGTTTTCAACTGTGCATAAGTATCTTTCAAGCCCGCAATCGCGGCCATGCCTGCTTGCGCCATAAGGTCAGCTCCCAATTACTCGAGACTCAAAACGTCGAATTATAAACCCGTCAAAAACAAGCTGCCACGGATTCACACGGGTTAACACCGGTCTCGGAATGCGGGCGCATCGGTGAAAACCCCGGGGAATTTACGCACTCACCAAGGACCCGATTTTCTCCCCGAGCACGACGCGGCGGATGTTCCCGCGGTCGTTGAGGTTGAATACGACGATGGGAAGGTTGTTGTCTTTGCACAGGCTGATGGCGGTCGAGTCCATGACTTTCAGCCCAAGTTTGAGCACGTCCATGTAAGTAATCTGATTAAATTTTCGGGCCCCGTCCACTTTCATTGGGTCCGCGTCATAGATGCCGTCGACTTTCGTGGCTTTCAAAATCGCGTCGGCTTTGATTTCCATCGCACGAAGAGAAGCAGCGGTGTCCGTCGAAAAATATGGATTGCCCGTTCCTCCGGCAAAAATCACCACGCGTCCTTTTTCAAGATGGCGAATCGCGCGTCGCCGGATGAAGGGCTCGGCCACTTGATTCATCTCGATGGCCGATTGCACGCGCGTGTAGACTCCCTGCTTCTCGAGCGCGTCTTGCAAGGCGAGCGCGTTGATGACGGTCGCCAGCATGCCCATGTGGTCGGCGGAAACGCGATCCATGTCTTTGGCCTGATGCGCGACGCCGCGGAAGAAATTCCCTCCGCCGACTACGATCGCGATCTGCACGCCCAGCTTGTGCACTTCGCCAATCTCGCCCGCAATTTCGTGGATGCGTGCCGTCTCGACGCCAAAGCCCTGGTTTGCGGCCAGCGCCTCGCCGGAGAGTTTCAGCAGAATGCGTTTGAAGATCGGAGTCGTCATCGTCTTGGTCGTCTTACGAGACTGTCGAAAGGGTCATCCAACCGCTCCACGAGGAAATTTCCTATGGCGAACTGGAAACCGGATCGATAATTCTTTCCATCCCGGAACGCCCTGGGTAAAACTCACCCACAGAAGCACTCAAAACAGCACGGGCAGAAGAAGTACGGCGAGCATCCCTCAACAGCCGAAGCAATGCTCGAGCGCCCCCCCATTCGCAGGAAAAGGCAGATACCTGCTGCCCCCCGACTGATCGTTGCGCCGAATCGCTGTCCCGAATCATCCCCTCGCCACGAAGATCCCGCACGTAAAAAGGCGCCCCGGAGGGCGCCGGAATTATTCAGGCTTCGGCTCTGTGGGCTTGGCGACCGCAACCGTCTGGCCCGCATCGCCGACTTTGAAGCGCGCAAAGCGGCGTACGGCGATGTTCTCGCCCAGCTTGCCGATCTTGGTCGCGATCAGTTGTCCGATCGAGATGGTCTGGTCCTTGATGAAGGGCTGCTCCAGCAAGCAGACCTCTTCATAGAACTTTTCCATCTTGCCCGCGACCATCTTTTCCGCGATGTGCGGCGGCTTGCCGCTGGCGATCGCCTGGGCGAGATAAATCTCCTTCTCGCGGGCGAAATCCTCGGGCGTGACATCTTCCTTGCGCACGTACTTCGGATCACTGGCTGCGATGTGCATCGCGATATCGTGCACGAGCTCTTTGAAGTCTTCGGTCCGCGCCACGAAATCGCTTTCACAATTCACTTCGACGAGCACACCAATCTTACCGCCGGCGTGAATGTAGCTCGCCACCGAGCCTTCGCTGGTCACGCGCGTGGCCTTCTTGGCCGCAACCGAAACGCCCTTCTTGCGCAGGATCACGACCGCCTGCTCCATGTCGCCTTTGGCCTCGGTCAGAGCCTGCTTGCAATCCATCATCGGAGCCCCGGTCTTCTCCCGGAGGTCCTTCACTTGTGTCGCGGAAATATTCACTGTAGTCGTTCCCATAATGGTGGAAGATCCCTCAATGCGATTAGATGCAGCTCTATAAACTTTGACCCGCGCCGGGGATTTCTAAGCATGACCCGCGCGGGTCTGAATTCTCTCGGGCATGGATTAAGCCGTGCCTACCTAAACCGTCTGGCTCTCCACGTGACGTGTCGGAACGTCGTCCTCGTTCGCCACCGGCTTCTTGTGCGTTCCCGGACCCAGCACTTCTTCCATGCTGATGTCTTCGTTGGCATCGACCGCGGCAGCTTCTTCCGAGTAGTCGCTGGGAGCGGCCGCGGCAGCCTGAGCCTCTTCGGTTCCAGCCTGCATCTCGGCGACCTGCTTGTCGGTCATGAGCTGAGCGCCCTCTGCGATCGATTCCGAAATTTTCGAGGTAAACAACCGGATCGCCCGCAACGCGTCATCGTTGCCGGGGATCACGTAATCCACTTCGCTGGGATCGCAATTGGTGTCGACCACGGCCACCACCGGAATGCCCAGTTTGCGAGCTTCCCTGACTGCGATTTGTTCCTTGTTCGAATCGACGACAAAGATCGCGTCGGGCAACCGGCTCATATTCTTGATGCCGGCCAGGTTGGCCTGCAAATGCTTGCGCTCGCGCTCGAGTTTGATGACTTCCTTTTTCGGCAACAGCTCGTAACGGCCGTCGGTGGCCATATCGTCGAGTTCCTTCAGCCGCTTCACCGATTTTTGCACTGTCACCCAGTTGGTGAGCAGTCCGCCCAGCCAGCGCTGGTTGATGTAGAACATGCCGCATTTC
>JASHRE010000495.1 GCA_030037515.1 Candidatus Sulfotelmatobacter sp. | reverse complement strand
ATTTGGGCAAAATAGCCGTCGCACCCCTGGGCCCATTTCGCGAGCCTCATAACTGGGAATTGCACCCATTCACTGACGCATCGATTGCGCCAGGTTGGTTTTTCGTAACGACGATCAGAAACGGCTTGCTTGGCTGCCGGTCTCTTGATAACTTCCGAAATATCCAACGGGCCAGCGCTGATTCGCGGTGCAGACGGCTGGGCTCACTTTCCCTGGGCGTAGTTCCGCAGAAACTCCCGTCGAAACGCAGCTCTGCCCTTTCTGGCTGGTCTCGCTGAAAGGAGATTTATGCCTACTCCCAAAAAACAGCTTCCGCTCGCCGGAAGTGAGCGTGTCCCATTGCCGGGAGCGCGGGAAATTGGTCCAGCCAATCCCAACGAAATCGTCGACGTGACAGTTCGCCTGCGGCCACGGTCGGGAACGAAACCCTTGCTGAACGCGACGGAGTTTACCAAGCCCATCGATCAGCGCAACATCCTGAGTCGTGAAGAATTCGGGAAACAGCACGGAGCCGACGCCGCCAGCATTCGGTTGGTGGAGTCGTTTGCGCGCGACCATGGATTAACGGTCAAAGAAACGAGCGCGCCGCGCCGGACCGTAATTCTCTCTGGAACCGTCGCTGCCATGAATGAAGCATTCGGCGTGCAGCTGAAAAAATATCAGTACAAGGGAGGGGAGTACCGCGGCCGCACCGGTAGCGTTCATTTGCCCGAACAGTTGCAACCCGTGGTCGAGGGGGTTTTTGGATTGGACAACCGTCCGCAGGCCAAACCACATTTTCGTAGACGGCGCGAACGAGCCGGCGCTCGCGCCCATGCGCAAAGCGTCTCCTATACGCCGATTCAAGTCGCGACGCTTTACGATTTTCCAACGAATGTGAATGGCTCCGGCGAGTGCATTGGGCTGGTCGAACTGGGTGGAGGATTCAATCCGACCGACCTCAGCAATTACTGGAAACAGCTAAAGCTGAGCACGACTCCGACAGTTGCGGCCGTTTCGGTGGGGAATCAGAGCAACGATCCGACCGGGGATCCGAATGGTCCCGATAGCGAGGTGATGCTGGACATCGAAGTTGCCGGCGCCATCGCGCCGGGCGCGAAAATCGTTGCCTACTTTGCCGAAAACACCGACGCCGGATTTCTGAATGCAGTCACGACGGCGGTTCACGACAGCACGAACAATCCCTCAGTGATCTCGATCAGCTGGGGTGGGCCGGAATCCTCCTGGACCGAGCAAGCCATGACCAGCTTGGATGAAGCGTTTCAGGCCGCGGCGGCAATGGGAGTGACGGTTTCGGTCGCGGCGGGAGACGAAGGCTCAACCGACGGCGTCAACGATGGACTGCAACACGTCGACTTCCCCGCCTCGAGTCCGAATGTGCTGGCCTGCGGAGGCACGCGCCTGATCGGTTCCGGCACAACGATTACGAGCGAAACGGTATGGAATGAACTCGCGATTAACGAAGGAGCAACCGGAGGCGGAGTGAGCGATGTGTTTCCGCTTCCCAGTTATCAGAGCAAAGCGGGCGTTCCGCCATCCGCCAATCCGGGGGGCAAAGTGGGCCGCGGCGTTCCCGATGTTGCCGGAGATGCCGATCCGACCACCGGCTACGTCACGCTGGTCGATGGGCAATCGGGCGTGATTGGAGGAACGAGCGCCGTTGCTCCGCTGTGGGCCGGATTAGTCGCGTTGATCAACCAGAGTATTGGCAAGCCGGCGGGATTCTTGAATCCGTTGCTGTATCAGGCCAACCAGTCAACCGACTTCAATGACGTTACGTCTGGAAATAACGGAGCCTACTCGGCGCGTCCGGGATGGGATGCCTGCACGGGCTGGGGATCTCCCAACGGACTCGACCTGGCCGAGACTCTGGGCGCACCCGAATCTGCCGTGCAAACCGGAACTTAGGCTGAAACGGCCGAGTGGCGCGGCATTTCAGTGCGGCGCGACCGGCCGAGGCGGGCTGTGGCGAGTCCCAATTCCGGCGCAAAGCCCGGCTAGAACGAATACTTCAGCGAAAACTGAATCAGGCGCGGCGTGCCCACGGTGGAAGTGATCGGGGCGGAGCCGCCGAGGACCTGACTGCCATTCACCGTGACCGGGGCGATTGCCGGCGCGGCCGGATTTGCGAACGAGGGGTGATTGAAGAAATTGAAGAAATCGGCGCGGAAGCCGAGAGCTTGTCCTTCCCCGAGCTTGAACACTTTGGCGAGCGTGAAGTCGACATTTTTCTGCGGCGGCCCAATGATGCAATTGCGAGGCGTGTTGCCGTAAACAGTGGCGTCGCTTGGATTACCGTTGGAAAGCGTGGCGACGGGATCGGACTGATAGGCTTGCGGCTTCACCCAGTTCGGCAGGCGCGCTTCTACGCCGCCCGGGCTGGGCGCCAGCGCGCAATCGTATCCGTTCGAGAACGTCGCGGTCGCCGAGGGGCTCGCCAGAGCGTAGGCTCCGCCGCCGTTCGGATCAAACACAGTGAACGGCTCTCCGCCTTGCAGGATGATGACGCCGCTCGCCTCCCATCCGGAGAGCGCAGACTTCTCGATCCCCTTTGAATTGGCAAGGAAGGGCAGTTGATAAACGCCGCTGGCGACAAAGCGTTGGCGGCGGTCGAAGTCAGAAAGCCCACGCGAATCCCGCGGATTGTTCTGATCGTTAACGCGAGTCACAAATGCGACCGATGCCGTGGAAACGTCATCGATCGATTTTGCGTAAGTGTACGCGCTCTGAAAGTAAAGTCCCTTCTGGAAGTGATGAGCCAGCGTGGCTTGCAGCGCGCTGTAATGCGAATCGGAATTGGGAGCGAAATCTTCGAAATCCGACGGAGCGATGCCGAGGTAGGGAGCGCGTGCGCTGACATTTTCGACGGTGGAATCGACAATCGTGCAGGATTGGCCAGCAGCTTGGAGATTCGTGCAAGCCTGGCCCGTGAGGGTGAGAGGATTCTGCGTGGTGGCGAGGGTGGCTTGATCGGGATCGTAGGTCGAGCGCAGTCTCGACCCCTTGGTGCCGACATAGCCGACTTCGGCGAACCATTGGTGTCCGAGGGCGCGCTGGACGGTGAGATTGAATTGCTGCGTCGTGCCGATAACCCAGTGCAGAGGTACGGCCAGTTGGATCAACGAATTGACTGTACCGCTGAAGTTCGTACCGCATTGATCGGGTGCGCTCGATGCGGCCCCGTTTCCCAGACTGCAAGGCGAAGCGAAACTCTGAAGAAAGGAGGCTTGCGGGGCATAGGGCTGCGTCGGATTTGCACCCAGGGCGGGAATACCGGGAAGCGCGAAGGCAGGATTGCCCGTGTTGTCGGTAAATAAATTCGCCAGACAGCTCGCGGTGGCTGCGCAGGTGCCAAAGGCGTAGGGAAGCACGTCGACTCCAAAGGGATAAGTGGGCGGAGTGATCGCCAGGTTGTCAGCCGCACCAAGATCTTCGCGGACGGAATAGATTCCGTAGCCGGCGCGAATAGAAGTGGTGTGCCGGCCCGCCAGGTCGTAAGCCAATCCGATGCGGGGCTCAAAGACAGTGGCGTATTCATTGTTCAGCCCGGCTCGATTCAGAGAGCCGGTGACACCGGTGAGATTGAATTTATCCACGCAATCGGGCCAAACGTAGGGCTGGCCGGTCAGGGGCGCGAGTTCGGGATTCGTATTTCCGGTATGGCAGAGCAGATCGTAGGGCGCGCCAACGAATTCGTTGCGCACCCCGAGATTCAGGGTGAGATCCTTGCGCACCCGGTAATCGTCCTGGGCAAACCAGGCATAGCTGGGAATGCGGTAATCGTGATTGCCGAGTCCGCCTCCGCCTTCGCCGAAGTACGGGGAGCCCTGGAGGAAGGTTTGAAAGTCGGTCGGAGCCGTGACCGGCGGCGTAAAAAATACTAATCCGTTGTCGGCGATCGGCAGACTGCGACGCAGCGCAACCCGATCGAGTTCTCCACCGAAGCGCAGCTGGTGCGGGCCATGAGTCCAACTGAGCGTATCAAGCCAGGTCAAGTTGTCGGAAAGAGCCGACTGCAACTGCGTGGGATACGCTCCGAAGCCCCACGTTCCGAACTGCAAACGATAGATGTTGGGATCGCCGGCCTGGCCGTTGACTCCAACCGCGGTGGGAAGATTGATTCCAACATCTGTATTCGTGATGGGGGCTTGATTGTTCAGGCGATCGCTGATGATGTTCACGCCGAAGCGGAATTCGTTGATGACGGTGTTGCCGAAGCTATGGGTTTCGGTGAGGCTGCCGAAACGGCTGTGAAGAGGGACGTCGAGCGGAAAATTCAAATTGTTGACGCCGGGCTGCCCCCCGGTTTGAATGCCGAAGGAATCGGCGCCGAATGGCTGGAAGGTGTAGGAATCGGACCAGAAGAAACGCTCGGCCAGGTGATCTTTGGCATGGTTAAAGTCACGGTCCCAGTTGGCCGTGAATTGATCGTCGGTGAACTTTCCCGGATCGGTAAGAAGCAGCGGCCCGTAGTTGAGTTGACCATCGGTGAAACCCGGCGTTCCGGGCACGGTTGGAATAAGGCAGGACTGCGTAGCGGAGGATCCGCAGCCGGTGCCGCCGGAACCGAATTGGGTGCCGGGGATCTGGAGCAGGGCGAGCGCGACCGAATCAAGACAGGGCTGTCCGTTGCCGCAGACCGGAGGAGTTGCGCCACCACAACTGGCGCCGCAGAAAAATGTGTTGATGAGCGTGGTCTGATCGCGAGATGTGGGAAGCACAGGAATCGCGGTGTTGATATAGGTTCCCGGGGAGTCGCCGCTACGCTGGCGCGTGCCCTGGTAGTTCACGTAGAAGAATCCCAACTTCGCGTCTTTTCCAACCGGGCCGCCCAGGTCGCCGCCGAAAATATTTTGCTTCACGACCACTTGGCCAAGGAAGTAATCATCCGCATCCAGCGACGTGTTGCGGAAATATTCCCACAAATCGCCGTGAAACTTGCCCGTCCCGCTCTTCAGCGTAGCGTTGATGTTGCCACCCCCGTTGCGTCCCTGGCTGGCGTCGTAGAGGCTGGTCGAAACTTTGAACTCCTGGATGGAATCAGGATTCGGCAGGGGGGTGTAGGTCAATTCGCCGAACGCGTAGTCGGAAGCGGAGATGCCTTCGATCAGATAGTTATTGTTGTCTTCTCGTCCCCCGTTTACGTGCATGTAGACGGCGCCACGGCCGAGTTGCGCCGCGCCATTCAGGTCCGAAGAAGCGCCGGCGGAAAGCGCCAGCAGCTGCTGAAAATTCCGCGTAGCCAGCGGCAGATCGGTGATGGTCTGAGTTCCCAGCGACTGGCCGGTGGTGGCGTCGGAAGTATTGACCTGCGCCACCTGCGATTGCACTTCGACAACCTCCGTGACGGTGCTCAGCTTGAGCACAGCGGTCATGCGGGTGGTTTCGGTAATGCGAACCAGGATGCCCGGAAACTTTGTGTCTGGAAACCCTTTCGCGCTCACCTCGACGGTATAGCTTCCGACCGGAAGCAGCGTGACGGTAAACAATCCCGAGGCGTCGGTCGCGGTCTGGCGCATTTCGCTCGTGCCCTCGTTGGTAACAATCACCTTGGCGCTGGCAATCACGGCCCCGGAAACGTCCTGAACCGTCCCGCCGATGGCGCCGGTGGCTCCGCCTTGCGCGAACATCCACGCTGAAAAAATTGCAGTGAAAGCGACTGCTTCGATGATCTTGCGGAATGAAGTCATGCTGTCCTCCTTGCGAACAACATTTTCTCCATGTTGAGAAAACGAGTGGTTGGTCGGCTTCTGAGTTTCAGGGGTATATCACTACCGTCGCTCGCACTTCAAGAACTTTAGCAAAGGCGGCGGAACGATCTTACGATCACGAGGACGCAGATCATCGATGACACGTGTGAGCGCGAATCAGCTCTTGCATGCGATCGGGTTGCGGTGAAAGGCGTGGGCGAGCACGGCATTTAAAGACCGGTCACAAGGCAGCAGCGGGGAGCCCGACCAGCGACTCGATAATCTGCCGCCGCCCGAGCACCGAACAGACCACGGTGGTTCTTTGAGAAATCAATTCTCACTCGCCTCTCCGAACAGCGAATTCGAGCGCGCACGAAGCCAGGAAGTCCGGCTCAGCTGGCCCCCATCCAGTCCTCGAATACCTGAGGAGATGGCTGCAGCCGGCCCGGGTTCATGACGTTGCCGGGATCGAGTCCGCGTTTGATCGCCGCGACGGCTCGCACTCCGATGGAGGAAATATCTTCGGCAAGCCAGGGAAGATGCTCGGTTCCGACCGCGTGATGATGTGAGAGCGTGGCGCCACAGTCGATGAACGATTGTTGGGTTGCTCGCTTCGCGCACAGGTACTGTTCCATTTCCCGTCCGGACTGTTGACGGAATCCGAACGTGAAATACAGGCTGGCACCGGTTTGGTAGGTATGGCTGACGTGGCAACCGGTCCAGGGCCGAACTCCACTTTTGCTGATGCTCGCCCGCAGGGCAGAGACCGTCTGGCGATATAGGGGCAGGATGTTGCTCCAGACGGTGGAAGTTTCACTCACGTCGGTGGTGACATCGCGGTCAAGAAGGAAATCGCGAATGTGAGGGAAGTCATATTTCGTTGCTTCGAACGATCTCCCCGCTCCACTCCCCATTCCGACCGCACCATGGCGGCGATAAATCGCTTTTACCTCCCGGAGCTGACGAGCCGTCGAGTTGTCGTTCCCTTCGAAGGCGGTCAGCATGAGGCAGGCCTGGGGCAAAGCAAATCCTTCGGCACGAAGATAGGCTTTGAAAACCTTGCTTGCGGCCTCGGAGAGGCGCGAAGCGGGAGGACGAAACGCCAGCGACAGCGCGGTCTTGTCAGGATCGTTGAGCCGCACCATGGCCGGCGTGCATTCCCGACGCACGCACTCATGAACGGCCTCGATGCCAGCCTCAAACTCGCGAAACAGATAACCGTGAACGACTCGCATCTGCGGTCGCCGATGGACACGCATGGTCGCTTCGCTAATCACGCCGAGCGTCCCTTCGCTTCCAATGCAGACGTGATTCACGTCGATTCCATTCGAAGACTTCGGAACCGCACGGGTGGCTAAAATGCCGTCCGGTGTGACCATGCGCAGGCAGATGACCATGTCTTCGATCTTGCCGTAGCGGTTCGAGTACTGCCCCGCTCCCCGGCACGCCAGCCAACCGCCCACCGTGGACAGCTCCATCGACTGCGGCCAGTGACCGAGGGTCACCTCGTGATCTCTCAAGTTCCGCTCGAGATCGGGCCCGAAGGTGCCCGCCCTCACGTCGGCAACGAGAGAACTGGCGTCCACGTCCACGACACCC
>JASHRE010000494.1 GCA_030037515.1 Candidatus Sulfotelmatobacter sp. | reverse complement strand
AGGATCACCAAATGCTGCTCCACCAGTTGCACCTACAGTTGCCATCCCAACCATCCCCGAGAATAGTCTCCCAGGGGGCGGAAACCGTCGCATAAGAGGGGAAACTGTAGTGAAGACCTTTTGATGCCTCGGACGTAAAATCAACAGCTTAGCGAATAATTTTGGCCCGGTTGTCAAAGTCGGGCTAATCGTGCGCCTCCACATCGTCTCGCCGTCCCGCCAGTAAGAGATCTGGCGATGTGTGAGCATCCCCAGCCCGAGCAAAATCGCGACGCTCGGCGCCAACAGCCAGGCCCCACGAACGCCACGCCAGTTCGCAACCTCCATCACGCCCCACACTACCGCGATGAACAGGCCGACGAAAGGCAAATACGCATATCGGTCCGCCATCGCTTGCATGCCGACCGCGACCACGCCAATCACTGGCACCAACGTCCCCAAAAACCAGAACCACCCAACCACAAGATAACGATGGCGCCGGAAGTACACCACAACGCCCGAAATCGCAACTAGCAGCACCGCCGAAGAAAAGACAGCCCACGCCGGAATCGAATCTCCATGGTAGATGTACATGACGGCCAGCCGCGACGGCCAGAACGCCTTCCCCACATAGCGCACATAGGCCACGAGCGCATTTGCGATCCGTGCAAAAGTAAATCCGTTCCGGACCGCTTCACTAGCTCTGGCCGCGATCACAGTGACAATCGCGCTGCCCAGCGAAATCGCAACTAACGGCAGCTTTTCGAAAAACAGAAACGAAAACGATCTCCCACCGGGCCCAACGGCACTCTCCGCGCTCAGTTCACTCATTCTCTGTAACGGCCAATAATCCCACAGTAGCAAAACGAACGGCAGCGTAATGATCTCCGGTTTCGCCATTAGCCCCACGGCATACAGCCCCGCCACCGCCGCGTATCTCTGCCCACCTCCCTGCTTTACATACCGGCCATAGGCAAGCATGGCCAGCAGAAAGAACGTCATGCTCAAAACATTCTTCCGCTCTGCGGCCCACGCCACTGACTCCACATTGATCGGATGCAGCGCAAACAGCGCGGCTACCATCAAACTCGGCCAAGTAAATCCCGTGCAGCTTTCCAGCAACAAAAACAACAATGCTGCATTCAATCCATGCAACAGAACGTTTTCAAAATGAGTCCCGGCCGGATTCAGCCCTAGAGTCTGGCAATCCAGCGCGAGCGACAGCCATGTCAGCGGATGCCAATTGCCCGTATCAAACGTGGTGAACGCCCATTTCACCGTCTCCCACTTCAGACCGGTGCAGACGCGAGGATTCTGCGAAATGTAGATCCCATCATCGAGCGTCGTGAATTGGTTGCGAAGGACAGGGTGGTAGAACCCTAATATGATCAGGGCGAGCAGGAAGGACAGAACGACTCTGCGAGATCCCCGGGGCCAAGCCAAAAAGCCCGCCAGCCCGGACCGTGCTTCGTGTTGTTTAGTGATCGCAGTCCGGCTGTTGCTCATGGGCTTTCACACCCCAGTTTCCTTGGCCCCAAGCGATCCCAGCACTTTGGCGGAGGTCGGTTGCGCCAGCGGCCAGTCGTGAGAAATTCGTGCCGGCGACGGGCTTCACGGGCCTCTGTTTCTCGAAATGGATTTACTTAGGCCTGTGTGTGATGCGGACCAACTGATAGGTTTTGCCTTTTTCACATCGAAAAGGGGCTTGTTTAGAAATGTCGTAAAAAGTGCATATTCTCGCGTTCAAATGCGATTTGGGTAAAGCGGAGAAACGGAGAAAAGGACCACAGATCATTGCGACTTGCGATCCGGAATTCCATGCCTGCCACAAGGCAGACGAACTCCACATCATGACTGCGAGACTGAGGCAGAGCAATCGGTTCCATTCAGATGCAGGTTTCAGGCAAAGCCGCCTAACAGTCCGGGCTGACCACTACCCTGCTGATAGTCATGGCGGTCTTTACGTCGCGATGTCCCGTCGTCCTCACCATTGCGGCGATGAGAACTGGCCGAAATTTGCGAACTCCAGGGGAACGAAGGGCGGGAATTCTCTGCAATCCAGACTGCATGGCGGGAGGGAAAGGGATTTGATTACAGCCGTTTCCTGCAGGTCTTAGTGAAAACTAGACATAAAGGTAATATCCTGTGTTTACGCGGGCTCGCTAGGCCTTGACACTCTCAGTCTCGAATGGCTTAGTCCTTATGGCTAACCCAGTACGCTATGGAAGAATTGTGCGTAGCAAAAAGAAAACAATGCAGATCACGACAGGCGGCGCGCATCGCTCTGTTCCGATTCGTAACGTGACAAAATTTTTACTTGCCATTGCGCAAATTCAGAGTTAGAAAATCCGCACGCTGGATCCGGCTCCCTGTATCCGCAAGCCAGAGACAGCATGCTTCACCCGCGTCACTCTCCCGCGCCATTCCGGCTACATTACCAAAGTCAGCGAGCAATCAGGAGGTAGTTGTGTCTAAGTCGAGCTTCGCATCTCTACCTTTGGCGCTGTTGTTTGTCGGCAGCGTAGCCTCAGCTCAAACCGGTCGCGGCATGGGCCCACCCCCCACCAATCCGTCGAGTGGACCGACCGATCCCGGAGTTCAGAGCGCCAGTCGCGGCACGGGCACAACCATCATCAATTCGTCGAGTGACCCGACCGGTTTCACAGCGTTTTTCAACGACGGTTTCAATCGCTTCCAGGAGGTAGAGACGGTTTCCAATTCCGCCAACACCGGTCTTGGTCCGCGTTTTAACAACAATCAATGCAGCTCCTGTCACGCGCAGCCAGCAGTTGGCGGATCTGGCGCTGCGGTGAATCCACAGTTCCTGCTCGTCAGTAGTGGGGTCGCTCCCGGCAGCACCGTGCCGTCGTTCATTACGGCCAATGGTCCAACCCGTGAAGCTCGGGCTCCGTTTTTCCTCAACTCTTCCGGAGGAGCCAACACCTCGGCTCCCAATGGCGGCGTCGAAGACCTGTTCACTGTTACAGGCCGTTCCGATGCCGGCAATTGCACTCTGGCGCAACCAAACTTTGCGGCGTATCTGGCGGCGAACGATCTCATCTTCCGCATCCCGACGCCGGTCTTCGGCGCAGGATTGATCGAGAACCTGGACGATTCGACATTGCTAACCAATCAGGCGAACAATCTCAGCAACAACCTGGGCATTTCCGGTACCTTCAACCGCAGCGGCAACGACGGCACCATCACGCGCTTCGGCTGGAAGGCGCAGAACAAGTCGCTGCACATCTTCGCCGGTGAGGCCTACAACGTCGAGATGGGAATCAGCAACGAGCTGTTCCCTCAGGACCGGCCTTTGCCAGAGGAAGAACAGGCTTCCGGACTGCCATCGACTTGTCTGAACCTCTCTGGAACCGGCTACCCGGAAGATACCTCGAATCCAACTCAAGCATCGAATGCCGCGGTGCTTGACGACGTCTCAGCCTTTGCCAATTTCATGCGCTTCCTGGCTCCGCCAGCAACCGGCCCGGTGGTGCTGAACGGATCACAGGTGCCTGCCAGTGCGATCGCCGCGGGCAGTGCTCTGTTCAATTCGATTGGCTGCGCCACTTGCCACAACCCCAGTCCCGGTACGACGCAGGTCTCAAATTTCGTACCCGCCCTCAGCCATGTCCAGGTGAATGCGTTCTCGGATCTGGAGCTCCATAACATGGGCACTCTCCTTGCCGACAACGTCTCTCAAGGCAACGCTGGCGGCGACCAGTTCCGCACGGCTCCTTTGTGGGGCTTGGGACAACGAATCTTCCTGCTGCACGACGGTCGCACGACCAATGTGTACAACGCGATCCAATACCACAAGAGCAACAATAGCGAAGCGACCACCGTGATCAATAACTTCAACAAGCTCACCACTGCCCAGCAGCAAGAATTGCTGGACTTTCTGCGCTCGCTGTAGCTGTTCGTGTTATGGCTGATGAGACACTCAGACTGTGTCGTCAGTCTTCGTTCAGTTCTAGGCACTTGGGCCTCAAGTTGTGGCAAACGGATGCTTGAAGGTGGCGTTGATTCTGATCCTGGATTCCCGTCCGAAGTTGCCCGCCTAGTGCCTGCGGGCAACTGCTGAATTCATCCTCTGTTTGCTCGCGGCGCTCAGCAACTTCGAGCGTCGCTTTTTTGTCCCACTAAATTTGCAACAGTGACAGTTTGTCGGACAGGTTCTCCAAAACAAAACTGTCGCGCGAAGTTCAGAGCCGCAACTGCTGCAGCACGTAAACGTTGGACGAATATTTCTCGCTCCACGCGGGGGAGTCTGTCATTCGCGGAACAAAGATGGTTGATGAAGGCGATTTCACCGGGTTTACCCAGCTTCGTCGGTGCCGGGTCGGAGGAGGCGCACTGCCCTTCGGGTTCCATCTCGCGATGGACACCTTGCTCTCCGGAGAATTACTTCTCCGGCCGACGACGTGTTGCCACCGTCTCTTGTATACAGCGCCCCTCATTTGAGCGCCAGAGGTGACTTCAACCCTCCTGAACAACGCGCTGCCCAGCGCACAATACGAGCCTCTCCGCCACCCCACACGGCCCGGTGCACCTCTTACGAGTTACCGGTTGATCTCCACTGCCATCACCGCTGGGGCTTCCCGTGTTGCGTCTGGTCTCCTATGCCTACATGCCATCGCCATTACCCCGGCAGGTCCGATGGAGCTTATTCGCTCGTTCCCTCTCCATCGTCGGCGGCCTCCCCTGTGAAAAAATCCGGTCGGCTCCTGCAATTGTTGTTTCCGGGCCTGCTCAGCGTTCACTCATGTTATGGCCTGCATGCTCGCCGAGTCGCCTAGCGACCCTCTACACTGAAAGCTCCGACAGCTTCGTTGCCTCGGCTGTCGTTTCGATTGCTACCGGGTGGAGCGAACCAGTTCCCGAGCCGGAGTTTCACCCGCTGAAGTCCGCACCTTCTCACGGCGCACTTTTTCACCAACTGAGAAGATTATTGAAGTTTGCCTCGTTGGCAGTCTTTCTCGCATCCAATCAGTCAGCATAAGTGTGCCAGGAAGTCATCAAGATTTAAAAAACGACCGCAGCAACGAGGC
>JASHRE010000493.1 GCA_030037515.1 Candidatus Sulfotelmatobacter sp. | reverse complement strand
TAGAGCCAGCAGCGCGGCTCGCTGCTTTGGGTCGCGGGCATGGCGAAATACGCGCGCCCCATCCATAGATTCGGTTCCAGCAAATTCAAGCCAAGCGGGCTTCCATTTGACAGATACTGGGGCGGCACGACAGCGCAAATCGCGCTCAGCAGGAGTGCGAACCGTCTTCCGCCCAATTCACCAGCAACCGCCGCGATCTGCACCACCAGCGGAGACCATGCCACCGCTGCAAGCAACCGAATGCCGCGCAACGAATCTCCGAAAACCGAGCGGGAAATGTGAGTTAGAAATGGAACCAGCGGCGGCTGGTCGACTTAGCCCCACTGCCGGTGACCGCCGCACGACATGTAATCGAACTTATCGCGCAAATAGCCGCAGCGGTTGTTGGGGTGGATGCATAAGACCGAGCTTCGCCAGCGATTGCCCGGATGACGGTGGCCCCATCGGACAGAAATGAGTGCTGCTTGCGGTCAGGCAAGATAAAGATAAGGGTGGAGTGGCTTCGGGCAAAGGCGAAGTAAGAGAATGGCGAACAAATGCCGGTGTCGTTGGGCGAGCGGGGCGAATGGCCTGTCAAGGTGAAATTGAACGTCCCCCGGCGACCAAGATCGCGACCGAAACCGAAAGTTCACACTAAGGTAACCTTACCGCCCCATTACCTGTTCTTGAGCCCGTTTTCCATGTGCTACCGTTTTCTTTTACCGCCAATTCACCGAGCGAGCAGGCTTTCGGACCAAGTGTCTTCCGCAAATCGCAAACCCGGGGTCCACATCGCGTGGACGACGGTCACGTACCGCAGTGTGGCGCTGGTTGCTTTGGCCATCGCCGCAATCTTTTTTGTCGCCATGCGCATGGCCTTTCCGCAATTCACCCAGGCCAGCCTGGAAAAAGCTGACGGCGTCGCCGGCAAGCTCCTGGAGCGTGTTGCCGGCATGGCTCCGGCGAGCTCGGGGGTCACAACCTCGCAGCAGGCCCACTTCACCGCCCTCGACGGCACGGTCCGTGTGAAGAAAGGCAACAGCAACAGCTGGATTCCCGCCGACTACGGGATTCCCCTGGACAAAGGCGACGTGGTGCAGACCGGGTCGGAAGGAATGGCCAAGGTCGTGTTCAACGACGGAACCAGCTACACCGTGAAGCAGGATTCGCTGATCGTCATCGAAGAAAACTCCGCCAACGATCAGCAGCAGACCAACGTGGCCGTCGCGGTCAGCACCGGTACCGTCGATCTTTCCACCGCGACGTACAGCCAGGGATCGAAGTCGCAGGTCATCGTCGCCGGGGCCACGGCATCTCTGGCTCCCGAATCGGCTGCGCAGGTGCACAACGATCCCAAGGCCGATCAGCATGAAATCTTGATCAAGAAAGGTGCCGGCGAAGTCACCCGCAACGGTGAGACCGTCGAACTGGCGAATTGGGAAAAGGTCAGCTTCTCCGGCGCGCAGTCACACATGGAAAAGGCGAAGGAAACCGGACCACCCACTCCCATCGCTCCCGCCAACATGGCGCCGCTGTTTTCCGGCGAAGCGACCAAAGACGTGGAATTCACCTGGACCGCGATGGCGAATGCAGTTGGTTACCGCCTGCGCATCTCCCGCAATCCGTATTTCTCCTCTACACTGGTCGACAAGCGCGTCAATACAGCGGCCGTCACAGTTTCCGGTTTGGGGGAAGGCGCCTATTACTGGGAGGTGCAGTCCTACGACCCGGCGGGCAAGGAATCGGTCGAGAGCGAGAAGAATCGTTTCACCATTATCGCCAAAGGGAAAGAGAGCGAGGCCATCGAGTTGGAACTGGATCCATTCATTCAGCACGGCCACGTGATCGAAATCACCGGCAGGACCCAGACCGGCGCCCGTGTGATGGTCAACGGCAGCGAAGTGCCGATGATTGCTTCGGACGGCTCATTCCACTACTTCACGCCGCCGTTGCCTACCGGCGAAGCGGTTGTAACGGTAACCGCGCAGACGGCGCAAGGCGGAGTAAATACGCAACAAAAAAAGATTGTGATTCAGTAGGAAAGTTCAAAGTTTCAAGGTTTCACGTTCAAGGGTTCAAGGCTAGGTGGAAGGCTTGAGGAAGGCCGCGGCTTGAGCCTTACCGCTAAGCGGAGGCAAGGCGCGGGGGGGGACCGCCTTTCGTGAAACTTGAAACCTTGAAACGTAAAGCTTGGGTTTTTCAGCAAGGGTTGTCCGACATCCCGTAAAATAGGATGTCCAGCAACCCACAACAAAATAGAAGGAACCACACTGGGACACTCCCGGTGGAGCGGGTCAGAACGACACGCGGAAAACATTTGTCATGTCAAATAACGGATTCCATTCAGCCGCCACGCGCAACCATAACCTGCGTTCGCTGTTCAGCCTTTTTTCCAGCGATCTGGCCATCGATCTGGGCACCGCCAACACGCTCGTGTACGCGCGCGGCAAAGGCATTGTGGTCAACGAGCCCTCGATCGTCGCCATCAACAAGAACACGGGCGAAGTTGAGGCTGTCGGCAAAGAAGCGAAAGAAATGCTGGGCCGCACGCCCGGGAACATCGTCGCCATCAAGCCCATGAAAGATGGCGTTATTGCCGACTTCAAAGTCACCGAGAAAATGCTGAACTACTTTATCCAGAAGGCGCACAACCGTAAGATGCTGGTGCACCCGCGCATCGTCATCGGCGTGCCCTCGGAAATCACGCAGGTGGAAAAACGCGCCGTCATGGACTCCGCCTATCGCGCCAAGGCCAGCGAAGTGCATCTGGTCGAACAGGCCATGGTCGCGGCGATCGGAGCTGGCCTGCCCATCACTGAGCCCAGCGGCAATATGGTCGTCGATATCGGCGGCGGCACGACAGACATCGCAGTCATTTCTCTCAGCGGCATCGTCTATTCGCGTTCCGTGCGCATGGCCGGCAATCAGATGGACGAGGCCATCATGAATTATCTGAAGCGGAAATATAACCTGCTCATCGGCGAGCGCACGGCCGAGCAGATCAAGATGGAAATCGGCTCCGCGCATCAGCTCGACAAGCCGATGACGATGGAAATTAAGGGCCGCAACCTGATCGAAGGTGTGCCGAAGACCATCACCGTCGATGACGGCGAAATCCGCGAAGCTTTGAGCGAATGCGTTTCGACGATCATGAACGCAATTCGCGTCGCTTTGGAACGCACGCCCCCGGAGCTTTCCGCCGACATCAGCGATCGGGGCATCGTGCTCACCGGCGGTGGCGCGTTACTGAAGAATCTCGACAAGCGCATCCGCGAAGAAACCGGATTGCCGGTCTCAATCGCCGACGATCCTCTGTGCAGCGTGGTGCTCGGCACCGGCAAAATGCTGAGTGACTTCAAACTGCTCAGGAAAATTTCGATCGAATAGAAAAAGTACCCAGTAGCCAGCACCCGGTACCCAGAATGGCTACGATGCGAGTCCGAGAGGGCCTCGCGACGCCGACGAAGACGTTAGCTGCGACTGGGTACTGACAACTGGCAACTGGTTTTATGGAATCCGTTCTAGGCCGCTATAAGAATCTGATCTGGCTTGTCGCCATCTTGTTTCTGCAGGTGCTCGGACTTGCCGTGCAGGTCAAGCGCAGCGGCAACGACATGGAAAACACGCGCCTGATCCGCATCTGGGTCGTCGACGCCATCACCCCCTTCGAGCGCGGCCTGGTCTGGGTCGAATCGAGCAGCAGCAATCTCTGGCACAATTATTTCTATCTGCGCGGCGTGCGCGCCGAAAACCGCCAGCTGAAAGAAGAAATCCAGCAGATGCGCCTGGAGCAGGTCCGCCTCAGCGAGGACGCCGCCCAGGCGCATCGGCTGCAAACCCTGCTCGCCTTCAAGGAACAGTACATCGCGAAAACGGTCGCGGCCCAGGTGATCGGCTCGAGCGGCAGCGATCTTTCCCGCACCGTCTACATCGATAAAGGCGTAGACGCCGGCCTCGAGCGCGACATGGCCGTGCTCACGGCCGATGGCATCGTCGGCAAGGTTCTCGTCGTCTACCCCTCCACCTCGCAGGTCCTGCTCATCAACGATCAGACCAGCGGCGTCGGCGTCATCCTCGAAAAATCCCGCCTGCAGGGCGTTCTGCGCGGTACTGCCAACGGCGAAGTCATGCTCGAGCGCATCATGAGCGATGAGCAGGTCAACGCCGGCGAGACGGTTCTGACCAGCGGCGGCGACCAGATCTTTCCCAAGGGTCTGCCGGTGGGCACAATCACCAAAGTGTCGAACGGAAAAGACCTTTTTCTGAATATCAAAGTCAGACCTGCCGCGGATCTCAGCAAACTGGAAGAAGTTTTGGTGCTGGTTGAAAAACAGGATCGCGCTCCCCTCCCAGACGATGCGACTCATCGCCGCGCCGCCGACATTTTGGCCGAGCGTCTGCCGTCCGTGCCCGATAAACCTCCAGCCGACACGAAGCCTCCGGCAGCAACCACTGCGGGAGCAGCCAAGCCGACAGCATCCTCCAAGCCGGGTACTGTGGCAACCCCGAAGCCGGCCAACACAAGCGGCTCTCCGCAGGTTGCGAACAATGCCTCTGCGGCAGCAAGCGATCACACCGCGCCCTCCCCCACTCCCAAGCCTTCGAGGTCGGTGAAATCGCGAGAATCGAAGCCGGCTGCTTCCATCAAAGCCGTCGCTGGTTCGCAAACCACAACTGCGCCCTTGAAGCCTGCCGCGCCTTCCGCCACCCCGCCATCGGCTCTGACTGCGCCGAAAACCGTGCCTGCAGCCCAGACCAACGCATCCACTCCCGCCCAGCCCGAGGACAACCCGCAATAACGTGCCCATTACTTACACATCCGGGGAGCAGGTAGAGGTTTACCGGTTCAGCATTCCGGCCACGGTCGGGATTCCGCTGCTGGCTTTGTTTGCCCAGGCGTTCATCTCGCGTCATTCCACTTCGTTTTCTTACATCGATCTGCCGCTGCTGATCACGATTTTCTTCGCCATGGCCCGGCGCAATCCAATTTCGGGTCTGCTCACCGGCGCCGTCATCGGCCTCGCCCAGGACGCTCTCACCGGCCTTCCGCTCGGTCTCTACGGCATCTCGAAAACGATCGTCGGATTTCTGGCCTCCTCGTTGGGTGTCAAGCTCGATGTGGAAAATGCGGGTGCCCGCGTGCTGGTGATTCTAGCGTTTTACATGGTTCATGCGGCCATGTTCTTCATGGTGGCGCACGGCATGGTGAGTTTGTCGCTGACCTGGAGCTGGAGCCGTGGCATCCTGTCCGGCCTGGCCAACGCCATCGTAGGCGTCATGCTGTTTTATTTCTTGGATAAGTTCAAACAAAGGACATGAAAGAAGTTCTCAGGTCCCGGTTCTCAGCTCTCGGTAGCTCCGGGTTTGTGACTTACGTTACTCGGCGGCGCAAGCTCCAATCTCGGGCAAGGATTAGAATCGAGCTACACGATCCCGCTTCAGTTCGGTCGCGAACACCGACCGCATTCGGTTTGTTCTGAGAACCGGGAATTGAGATCTGACAACTGATGTTCGGCCGCGACGAAAAAGTTTCGGAGATTCGCCTCACCGCCACGCAATACATCATTCTGGCGATCTTTCTGGTCCTCGCCTACGGGCTCTGGCGTCTCCAGGTCATGGAGAGCAGCTACTACTCGCTCGCTGCCGAGAAAAATCGTATTCGCAATGTGCCCGTGCTCGCGCCGCGCGGCAAGATTCTCGATCGCGAAGGCCGCATCATCGTCGACAATTATCCTTCGTTCAGTGCCCTGCTCCTGCGGGATTCCTCCCGCGATCTTACCGCCGACGCCGACCTGATCGCGCAAGGGCTCCATCTCGATCCCAATGAAGTCCGCGCCCGCATCCGGCACTTCGCCTCGATGCCGCAATATCAGCCGATCTTTCTCAAAGAAGACATCACGCCCGACGAATTGCAGTTCATCGAAGCCCATCGCAACGAATTGCCCGAACTCGATACGATCATGGCGCATCGCCGCCTCTATCCGCGCAACGGATTCATGGCACACGTGATCGGCTACGTCGGCGAAGTCAGCGAAGACATGCTGAACGAGCCTCAATTCGAGCTCTACAATCCCGGCGACGTGGTGGGTATTTCCGGCGTCGAGCGGCAATACAACGCGCTGCTCATGGGCCAGAACGGATCGCGCCAGGCGTTGGTCGACAGCCACGGCCGCGAAGTTGGACGCCTCGGGGAAAGCGAAGCGATTCCGGGCAAGCAGCTGAAGCTGACCATCGACGTTGATCTTCAGATTGCCGCCGAAGAGGCCCTCGAAGGCAAGAACGGCGCGATCGTGGCCATGGATCCCCGTACCGGCGAAATTCTTGCCATGGCCAGCGGACCCACGTTTGATCCCAATGATTTCGCCGTTCGCGTTTCCCGCGATGAATGGAACAAGCTCGTCAATGATCCCGAAAAGCCCTTGCTGAACAAAGCCATTCAGGCACAGCTCGCCCCCGGCTCGACGTTCAAAATCATCATGTCGGTCGCGGGATGGCAGGAGGGCATCGCCCAGAATCTGCACGTTCACTGCAATGGCAGCGCGGACTTCTACGGCAGAAATTACAAGTGCTGGGTCTACTTCCTGCATCAGTCGCACGGCGACGTGAACCTCGAGAAGGCGATCTACCAGTCTTGTGACGTTTTCTTCTACACGCTCGCCGACCGGCTCGGAATCGAGCGCATCGCCAAATACGCAACCATGCTCGGCCTGGGACAAAAGACCGGAATCGATCTGCCCAACGAAGTCAGCGGCGTGATGCCGTCGGAGGAATGGAAGATCCGCAACTTCAAGCAGAAGTGGTTTGCCGGTGAGACCATTTCGGTTGGTATCGGTCAGGGCGCGATCGCTGTCACTCCGATCCAGCTGATTCGCGCCATCTCTGCCATTTCTACGGGTGGACGCCTGGTCGTGCCGCACGTCGTCAATCCTTCGGGGCTTCCGCCGGGCTTTGTCCAAACTGCGGACTACACCGAGGTGAAACAGATTCCGATCGATCCCGATGGTTGGACTTACATTACCGATGCGATGACCAAGGTCTTGATGCCCGGGGGGACTGCTCCTTCGGCAGCGGTGCCGGGAGTCGAAATTGCCGGGAAAACCGGTTCGGCGCAGGTGGTTTCGCTGGCTCTGCGGGCCAAGGCAAAAAACGAAGCCGAATTTGCGCAGAACGGCTGGTTTGTCGGCTTTACACCCAAGCGCAATCCGGACATCGTTGTCTGCGTCCTGTTTCAGGGCGGCGAGCATGGAAAATTAGCCGCGCGACTGGCCACACAAGTGATTAAGGCCTACGTCGACAAACAGCGCAGTCTGCCCCAGAAGATGGCGAGCAACAACGACTTGCAAACCAACGGTCAAGTGGAAATGGGCGGCCTTTGGAGCGAACCCGATCCCGATGGCGGGCACCAAAAGC
>JASHRE010000492.1 GCA_030037515.1 Candidatus Sulfotelmatobacter sp. | reverse complement strand
TGGCCAAGGATTATCAGGGCAAGATCAAGGTCGGAAAGATGGATGTCGATTCGAACAGCGCTACGCCGATGCGATATCGCGTGACTGGTATTCCCACGCTGCTGGTCTTTAAGGGTGGACAAGTCGTCGATCAGATCGTTGGATACAAGCCTAAGGACGTGATTGCGCAGGCCCTGAACAAGCATATAGGATAGGGCGGAGTTCGGGAAAGCAGGCGTTAGACCTCGAAAACGCGCTCGGGAAGTGTTGCCCCGAGCGCGTTTTCGTTTGTGTCCTCTGCAAGCAGCGGCGGGCAGGTCACCGCACAATAATCAACTGATATGAGCGGGGAGGGCTTGCCGTCAATGGTTGGCCGTCCTCGACTACGCGCCTCCGCATCCCCCGGCCTTTTTCTGCCTCGGTTCACGGCATTGGCAATTTGTGGGTTACCCGATGAATGCGGGCCGTAGTCTCGCCCAAGTCGTTTCTGGTCGAATTCAGATTCAAGCCCGGCTGTGAAAGCCACCTTTAAACTGCGAGCCGAGAGCACTTGGTGGTGGTGTGTGTACTTCAAGGAGCCGGGGCTTGGCCGTTGACGCAGTCGTCCGCCATTGCGGCCTGGAACCGGATCTGCAAGCCGTAGGGGCGGCGCAGCATGCCGTCCGGAACGCGGTCTGCAGCTCCCTTCCGACGCTACTGAAATTGCGCTCGATGACGCGCTCAACGTTTGCAATACGCCAGGTGTCACTGGCAATTTCATTTTTATCAAGGCGCAGCAAGTGTTGTCGCAGGCGGCAAGCGCAGTATAGCCGGGAGTGTCCAGGGGACGTTGTAAATCAGGTCTCGGAAATGCCCAGGCAGAGAACAGTCGTCCTGATCTGGTCCGGGTTCATGAACTTGGAACTGGGCCCGGGACTCCGGGTGATGAAGCAGGGGCTCAGATATCAACACAAGCTATGTCACCTATGTCACCAATGATCCCAACTAATTTGCCGGCTGCAAAACTGCATTTTTGGCCATCCGGCGGGAACCAGCGGCGTTATCATTGGTGGGTGAGGTCGCGGACGATACCGGCGGCGAATTCTTTCACAATCACAACGATCTCAACATGGGATTGCGAAAAATCGTTGAAATCGGTGAACAATCAACGTTGCCCTTAATATTTCCTTAGCACCCCGATCACTCTTCCCTGCACGTCGACCGAAACGGCAGGAACGATGATTGGCTTCATGTTCACATTCGAAGGCTGCAGGCGGATGTTTTCGCCTTCGCGGTAGAGGCGCTTCAGCGTAGCGTCGCTCTGATCGACGAGCGCGACCACGATGTCGCCATTGTGCGCGGTGCGGGTTTTCTCGACCAGCACGTAGTCGCCGTCAAGGATGTGCTCATCCTGCATCGATTCGCCGCGGACTTCGAGCACGAAGACCTCCTTGGATTTCACAAAATCAGCAAGCGAAATGGTCTCAGGATTTTCGACGGCTTCGATCGGCTGGCCCGCGGCGATGCGGCCTAGGAGCGGGAGCACGACGCCCGTGTTCACGCTCATAGCCTGCTTGAGGCGCCCTTTGGGCGGCAGAAGATCGATCGAGCGGCTGCGGTTGTAGTCGCGCGTGAGCAATCCTTTTTTCTCGAGATTGGTGATGTGTTTGTGAACCGTCGCCAGCGACGACAGTTCGAGTCCCTTGCCAATCTCTTCGAACGAAGGGGAGTATCCGTTCTCGGCCACGAATCGCGAGATGAAGTCGTAAACCTGCCGCTGCCTGCGTGTTATCGCCATGGCTGCCATTATTGGCGAATATAAAGCGAAAAAGCAAGGGAAATTCCATCAGGAGCCGATCGCCCTCTGAGGGAGATTTGCCACAACCCCTTCTGACGCATCTGCTTAGGTCGGTCTTGACTCGTCTTGTCTCGCTCCAAGAGACCGGGGGGAGGGACGGGGAACGCAAGGCAACGCTTTTCATTTCCGGAGACGCTGGTGCGTCGAGGTGATTTAAGCAGCGGGTCGGCCTGTTTTGCCAATGAACAACGGGTGCCCCACTTCTCCTGCTTTTGGAAGAAGTGGGGGGATTTTTGAGGGAGCGAAGCAGAAGCAGATCCGCACGTCGGGTGTGTTTTCCGCACTTTGCGTGCTTAAATTCCGCCTTAGGATGTCGCGGCTTCCTCCGCGGCAGCCGACGCTGGCATAATCGATACAGCTCAGAGATATGGCATCGACATGGACCCAACTGCGGCGCAAGGGGAGAGCTTTGCTCCGCAATCTGCGCGGGGCGGGGATGGCAGCGTGTGCGCTCGCTTCGACCGACCATCCGCTGCTGGCGCACATCATCCCGATGCGCCGCTGCAATCTGGCGTGCACGTACTGCAACGAATTCGATGACTTCTCGAAACCGGTGCCGATTGAGGAGATGTATCGCCGCATCGACAAGCTCGGCGCGCTCGGGACTTCCGTCATAACGATTTCCGGTGGCGAGCCGCTGATGCACCCGGAACTTGACGACGTGATTGGCCGCATCCGGCACAATGGGATGATTGCCGGCCTAATTACGAATGGATATCTGCTGGTGGCCGAGCGCATTCAACGGCTGAATCGTGCCGGACTGGAGTGGCTGCAGATCTCGATCGAC
Source organism: Candidatus Sulfotelmatobacter sp. (assembly GCA_030037515.1). Taxonomy (GTDB): domain Bacteria; phylum Acidobacteriota; class Terriglobia; order Terriglobales; family Acidobacteriaceae; genus Sulfotelmatobacter. Next base: position 12,356 of record JASHRE010000492.1, on the reverse strand, counting down.
AACGTCAATCCGGACGATGTGTCCAAGAAAAGCCTGAAAGTACTCGACAAAAAGCTGCAGTTGCTGGCCGAGCATGCGGATTTTCACGTCAACATCAATTCGGTCGTCGGAAGCGGCATTCGGCATCCGCCGGATGCGCTGGTGATCGGCAAGCGCGCGATCGAACTCGGATTCACTTCGACGATCGGAATTATTCACGACGGGACCGGACAGCTGCAGCCACTGGGCGAAGAAGAGCGTCGGATTTACCACGAGATGAAAGCGCTCGAAAAGCGCAGCTTCACGCGCGTGAATGCATTTCAAGACAACATCGCGCGGGGTCTGCCCAATGATTGGCGGTGTCGAGCGGGTGGGCGATATTTGTACATTTGTGAAGACGGCCTGGTGCATTATTGCTCGCAGCAGAGGGGGTATCCGGGTGTTCCGCTGGCCAGCTACACGCGCGACGATTTGCGGCGGGAGTATCTGAGCGAGAAATCTTGCGCACCGCACTGTACTGTGTCGTGTGTGCATCAAGTGTCGATTTTCGATTCGTGGCGCGATCCGCAGCGGCCGAGTGAGCCGGTGGGAAGCGTGCGGCCAGCCGAAGAGCTGGTGCAGATCAGGTAGGGGTCAGGGGCTACAGCCGACAGCTTCGGCCGGTGGAAAGGGGCTGATGATCCCAGATCGCGCGATCCGGTTTCCTGCCTCGCTGGCTCTATCTGCTAATTGCCATGGCTCACGGCGGCCGGTCGCTACTTCTTTGGTTGCGCCGTGGGATTTGGTTGCGCTGTGGGCGGCAGCAATCCATTCAAGCGAAGATACATGGCGGCGGTGCTGTAGTGATCGGACCAATCATTGGTTAGCGCGATCAGCGCGAACGCCATGGGACCTTTGCGTCCACCGAAGAGCTCGACTTCGTCACCGAGCTTGGAGTCGTCGATTTTGTCGAGCGCGGTCGAGCAAAAGTCGAAGCTAGCTTGCAGCGCGGCAACCAGTGTGTCTTTGCTGTCGGTATCTTTCAGCGGAACGGAAGGCTTGACCTCGGGCATATTGCCGATGGTCGAGCAGAGATGGTTGTTCGATCCGATGATGTGAAAAACGAGATGGCCGAAGGTCATCTGCTGCTCGGTCGGCTTGTAGGAAAACTTGTCGGCCGGCATTGCTTCGACTGCGGCGATCAGATTTTTCTGCTGCCGCGGCAAAATCTGTTTCACGACGAACGTAACCGGGTTCTTTTCCTGAGCGAACGATGCGGTCGAGACGAGGACTAGAAGCAGGCAGAGGGTCGTTTTCATGGCTTGCTCCAGAATTGAATTCTTCGAACGGGTCCATTCTAAGCCAGCAAAGACGGCGTAAGAACAAGAGTTCGTGCAGGAAAGCTAAAATAGCCCGAGGATTGCTGGTTCTTCGTCCGTTTTTGCGGGCTGTCTATGCGATCGAAAAGCACCGTTCGAGGTCACAGCGTCGCCAACCCGGCGCCTAACAGCTTGAAAAGCAGATACCACGCCGCAACGATGATAATGGCGGTCGAGCGTTTCACTTTGCTCGTGCATGCGAAACCGATGCCGACCAGCACGATGGACCACCAGGTGAAGACGTCGACAGCCGATGCCATGCCACGCAGGAATCTGCCGGTAGTCTCGGGATCGAGGTAATAGGCAAGATTTGTCCCCGCGGGATTATTGATGTCGAAGGCCTCCGGACTCACTCCCGCAAACAGCGAGATGACAGCGAGAATGGCGCCGATCACGCCCGGAAGTGCCGCGTACATCACGATTGCGTAAGCAGTTTTGAATGAAGTTTCGGCACTCACGGCAACTTTGAAGGTTCCCCACAGAACGACGGTCTCAATCAGGAGGAAGAACAAAACGAGCGCCGGGTTGCTATAGCCGATAACGGCGATGAGCTTGCTCGAAAACTGCAACTGCCGCGCCTGTTGGTCGGGAGCAAGTTTGTCGAACTGATCGGCGCGCGAGGAATGGGCGATCTGATTGCGGCTCACCTGCTCGAATCCGACCTGCCGACTGATCGTATACATGAACAGCAGCGAGACAACCGAGATCAGGATCCACGGCGCCCACCAGCTTGCGTTGCGCTTTAAGTCGGTGAAGGTTTTTGACGGAGCGATGAATGTGTTCAGGATGCGTGCGCCTTCGGAGAGCGGCGCAGGCGCTGCCGGGGAAGCAGGGAAAGTGGGTAATACGGGAGCGGCGGACATGAACGCCTCCTTCAACAGGGGTGGCATCAGATTCTAGTCTCGCTGCTGTGGCTACACAAGAGTGGCGGCCTGGTCAGTCGGTTTGAAAGTTGAAGCGATCCAAGCGCCCACCCATCGCACCGACTGCGGGCGCGTATGGGGTCCCGGTCGGCGCAGATCGCCCAGATCCTTCGCAGCGTAAGATCGGACTGTGCCGAGGATGACGACAGAACGCAACTGTAGCGACGTCAGACGACGCATGGCCGGGCGCTACGGTTCGCTATCATAATTGGCGATGTCGAACCTCACTCCCCTCGTACTCGGCGTGTTCGCCGCCGAACTGGCTCCGGCGGCGGCATTCGGATTCATGCCCGAGCGCATGATGCGGGCGGTTGCGAGCCTGCGGGCACCTCTGCGCATTGTGCTCCCGGTGCTGCTGGTTTTGCCGTACGTTACCATTGCCGTCTCGCGACATACGTTTCGCTGGGGTTGGTTTGTTCTTTATGCCGGGCTCCCCGTTCTGATCGCTTTACTGTTGTTTCGGGCGGCGCAGGCGGATCCTGAGCAACGCGGAAATTGGCGCGACGCGGTCGTTTTGCTCGTGCTCGGGCTTGCGGTCGATTTGCGCTGGTTTGAGCCGGCCTGGCCGGCGGATTTCGAGGCCCTCGGCAAAGTTCTTCTGGTGGATGCCGGTCTTTACGGCTTTCTCGGAGTTCGTCAGCTCAAAGCAACCGGATTCGATTTTCGACTGCAGTGGAGCGATTGGAAAATTGGATTGCGCGAATTACTATTCTTCGCGCCCGTGGTCATCCTGCTCGGGCTGGCGCTGGGCTTCATTCAGCCGCACGCGAATTATCCGCACGTGGGCACAGCGATCCTGCGGTGGATCGCGATTTTTTTCTTCGTGGCTGTTCCGGAAGAGCTTTTTTTCCGCACCTGGGTGCAAAATCTATTGGAGCGGCGACTGGGACGATATGGTGGCTTGGTTGTGGCTTCAATCCTGTTCGGGCTTTCGCATTTTAATAAACGGAATCCGATCGGCCAGCATTTCAACTGGCGCTACGTCTTGCTAGCCACGATTGCCGGCATCTTCTACGGCCGCGCGTGGCGCGAGCGGCGCCGCATTGCGGCGTCAACCATCACGCATACCTGCGTCGACTGGCTGTGGTCGTGGTGGTTCTAGGCCGCGAAGACGGCCGTATCAAACATGCGTTCGGCTATGCGGGAGATCCGACAGCAGGGGGATTTGATTTGGGCGCGGCGGCCAAAATTTTCTGTCCCATTTCGACGCTCCGTCCAAGAAAAATTCCTCCCCTGGATACTCATCACCGCGGTTTGGTTGATGGCAGCAGAGAGACTCGTATCGGGGCACTTCCTTCAGACGTGCCCAACAACTCTGGAAAGCAGGCGGCTTCAGCCGCCGGGCTATCAATGGCCATTCCGATTCGCAACTCTGATTCGCATTTTCGAGTCTGCCGGGAGTTTGGATTCTGGGCGCCAGCGTGGCAGAAGGGATTTTGCGAAGTTCGCATTCTCGATGCCGGAGCCTTCGAGCACACCCGACGTGCCCTGATACGAATCAACCGAGCCCCAGACAACTGCCAGGATGTGCCGGCTTGTCGGTTTCAGGTGCACCAATCACCATCTCAGCGGAGCGTCGTTCCGCGGTAGCCGGCGTAGTGGCCGCCGGGATGGTAATGGAAATATCCGAGGCCCACGCGCATGTGATGATGCATGGCGTCGGGCACACACATGGCGAAGCAGAGACCGAGTATTCCCTGGGCGAGGCCGAGCATCCAGAGATTGTGATAACGCCGGAAGAGTAGGCACGAAACGGCTCCCCAAAGGAGAGTTGCGACCACCAGCGAGAGATTTGGAAGATGCGCCACGGCAAACAAGATCGCCCCGGCAAGGATGGCGTAGTCGCTTGCGAGCAGGCGCGAGAGCCGAGGCATGAAATAGTCCTGCAGCAAGAACTGCTGATAGATCGTCCATAGGACATATCCGTAGACGTGGGAAAAGTCCGGGCTATAAAGCGCGTGAAACGTGCCGATTTCCTTGGCGACGACGACACTGGCGAATGAAAAAGCGACCGCGGCCGGGAGAATCCAGAGCGAGGAAAGCAGGCCACGCACGCCGAGTCCGAGATCGCGGAGCGAGGGACGACGGGAGAGGACGATCCCCAGCGGCGCCAGTAGTGCGATCGGCCCGAAAATCAATTGCTCACGAGTGGGCAGCCACAGGACCACCAGGATGGCTGCGAATCCGATCAGCAATTCTGGCAAATCGTGAGAGTAGGCCTGAGTCGGCGAGCGTGATATGGAGAATGTCGTGGAATCCGAGGTCGACAAGATTTTTCGTTCCTGACTGAAACTAGGAGTCGGAAAGTCACGAATTGGTTGCAAAGTTTCCGGAAAAGGGCACTTCGGGGCGGGTCGGTTTGAAACGAAACGACCCAACCGCGCGAGCGTTGGGTCGCAAAACCGCGAGCTTCGCCCACCCCATCACGGCAACAGCGGGCATGCTTGCGATCCCGGTTCGCGCGGATCGCCCGCGCAACGACGGCTTGCTCTGGGTGACAACCAATCGGGTCCCCCTATCAGTGCCGGGCGACGCATCATGCTGAGAGATGCGGGGTCGCCTCGAGCAGCGATCGGGTGTAAGGATGCGTCGGTCTCTCGGTAATGACGTTGGTGTCATCGATCTCGACGATTTTTCCCTTGTACATGACTGCGATGCGAGTCGCCAGATAGCGAACGACCGGCATAGAGTGGGAAATGAACAGATAAGTCAGGCCGAAATCGCGCTGCAGTTGCGCCAGCAGGTTGACGATCTGCGCGCCCACGCTGACATCGAGGGCGGAAACGGGTTCATCGCAGACGATGAATTTCGGACGCAAGGCCAGAGCACGCGCGATTCCGATGCGCTGGCGCTGGCCTCCGGAAAATTCGTGCGGATAGCGGCGCAAGGCAGATTCGTCAAGACCGACAGCGCGAAGAAGTTCCGTCACCCGAGGACGAATCTTCGTTCCGGATGGTAAGGAGCGGGACGAGCCTGAGGCATCGCTTCCATCCGTACCGTGAATCCGCAGCGGTTCGGCGATGATGTCCTCTACACGGAAACGAGGATCGAGAGCGGCGAATGGGTCCTGGAAAATGATCTGCATGTCGCGGCGCAGACGGCGCATGTCGGCGGAACCGGCCGAGGGCAGGTCGCGGCCTTCAAATAGAATCGAGCCCGAGGTGGGTTCGATCAGGCGCAGAATAAGGCGTCCCAGCGTGCTCTTGCCTGAGCCGGATTCGCCAATCAAACCGAGCGTCTCGCTGGGGTGAATATCGAGAGAGACGGCGTCGACGGCGCGGACTTCGCCGGGGAAGATTTTTGTCAAGTTGCGAATTTCGAAAAGACGCACGGGGTCGATGTTAGCAGGAGATTGCGTGTTCGGAGCTGCGCACTCATCCCGCCGAGATGAGCGGCACGGCGGCGAGAGCGGCCAGCAGGCCTACGAATTTCCAGCCGCTGAAATGTTCTTTCAGCACGATTCGCGCCAGCAAAACGGTGACGGCCGGATAAAGCGATGTAATCACGACGGCTTCATCCAATCGGCTATGCTGGTTGGCAAAAATGAACAGGGCGCTTCCTGTAACGTCGAGGCAGCCGGCGATGGCGGCGAATGCAACGCTTGGGCTTGGGAGCGAAATCCGAGAGCGCGTTGCCAGCACGGCCATCGAAGTACTCGTGAAAGATCCGACGCGGGAAATCGTGGCCAGCCATGTTGACGAGCCAGTGGCTTGATGGATGCAGAGATAGAAGCCGGCGAATCCCACGCCGGCGAGCGCAGCCGTGGCGACTCCCCTGGGATGCCTGAAGCCATCGTTTTCCTCAGTCGACTCGGGACGCGTGATGAGCCAAATGGCGACGATAGCCAGAACGAAGCCGCCGATTGTCCAGCGGCCAGGCGTGCCTTCCATGCCGATGTCTGCCAGCGTGGGGATGGCAGCTCCGAGCAGAGCGGCAACGGGAGCGGTTAGGCCCATCTGGCCTGCAGCCAAGGCGCGATAAAAAATCGCGAGCGAGAAGCCTCCAACGGTACCGGCGGCCAAGGCCCACAAAATGCCGGTGCGTGAGGGAAATGCGCCATGCTGAGCCAGTGCGACCGCAAGCATCAACACAAACGCGCAGAGATGCGAGAAGGCCGTCACGACGAAGGCATTGCCGCGTTTGCAAGCAAATCCGCCGGAAAAATCGGAAGCTCCCCAGATGAAGACGGCGAGGACGGCGGCCGCCGACGGCGCGTATTGGCTAACCGATGACACGCGGGACGAGGGTAACACGCGGGTTGGAGCAAGGGTGCTTTAAGGGCGATAGCCTCTTCACACTGCTCATGGGCAGGGGGCCAGGGGGCCCGCGCCACACGACCTGCGTCACTTTCGCATGCTAAAATTTCACTAGCGATTTTCTGAGAAACTCAAGCTCCCGAGGGCCTGTGATCGAACTCGCACCATCCATTCTTTCCGCCGATTTTGCTCGATTAGGCGAGCAGGTGCAGGCCGCGTGCGAAGGTGGGGCCAGCGTCATCCATGTGGACATCATGGACGGTCATTTCGTTCCGAATCTCACGATCGGGCCGCCGGTCGTGAAATCGCTGCGCAAGGCGACAGACTTGCCGCTGGATTGCCACCTGATGATCGATAATCCCGATGAGTTTATCCCCGTTTTCGCCGATGCCGGCGCCAATTGGATCTCGGTGCATCAGGAAGTGTGCCGGCATCTGAACCGTACGTTGAACCACATCAAGGATCATGGCTGCCGCGCAGGCGCGGTGATCAATCCCGCGACGCCGGTCGAAACGCTGACGGAAGTGCTTGAAATTGTGGATTATGTGCTCGTTATGTCGGTGAATCCGGGCTTTGGAGCGCAGCCGTTCATCCCCTCCACGTTGCACAAAATGCGCCGTTTGGCCGAGATTCGCAGGCAACGCGACTTGAACTACCGCATCGAAGTCGATGGCGGAGTGGGGCTCGATACGGTCGCTGATGTGGTACGCTTCGGCGCAGAAATTCTGGTGGCGGGCAACGCCGTGTTCGGGCATGGTGATCCAAAGAAGAATGCAGAAGCCCTGCTGAAAGCCGCGACTGAGGCTACGCTGTTGAAGGTGTAAGATGAGGGGCCGGGGCAAGCTGGCACGCCCGGCTGGATCCAGATTCCAGCTGGTCAATCGTTCTCCCAGAGGTCTTATGTCACGTCGGATGCTGTCGATTGCTGTTTTAGGCGTCTTGCTGGCGCTTACGGCTGCTTGCACAAATAAAAAATCCGTGAACCCGCTCGCCACGGTGGGATCGAAACAGCCGGACAAAATCCTGTTCGACAAGGCCATGGATGCCATGCGCCACAACCGCTTTGACGTGGCCCGGTTGACGCTGCAGACTCTGATCAATACGTATCCGGATTCGGAATATATTGCGCGGGCGAAGCTGGCGGTGGGCGATTCGTGGTACGCCGAGGGCGGAGCGGCATCACTGGCTCAGGCCGAGCAGGAATACAGCGATTTCCAGATTTTCTTCCCCAACATGCCGGAAGCGGCAGAAGCGCAGATGAAAATCGCGCAGATCCATTACGACCAAATGGAGAAGCCCGATCGGGATTACACCCATGCGAAGCGCGCCGAAGATGAATATCGCAAGCTGATTCTGCAATATCCCGACAGCAAGCTGGTTCCGGAAGCCAAGCGTCGTCTGCTGGAAGTGCAGGAAGTTCTGGCCGAGCGCGAATTCGAAATCGGGCACTTTTACTACTTGCGGCAATCGTATCCAGCTTCGATTGCGCGATTGAGATCGCTGGTCGATGAGTATCCGCTCTACAGCAAGGCAGATGAAGCGCTCTATACGCTGGGCCAGGATTTTGAGGGCCAGATTGCACGGCTGCGAACCGCGCCCACCTGCGATGCGCACGGCCAGCCACGGGGATGTGTGCTGGAAGCAGCCAAGGCTAAGTACATAGAGGAGTTCACCAAGAACGCGGTGGACGCGTACGACGAAATTCTGACGCGTTATCCGATCATGGACCGTGCCGACGATGCCAAGAAGCGTTTAGCCGCGTTGCATCAACCGATCCCGCGTCCCACGAAAGCGGCGGTTGCCCGCAACAAGGCTGAAGATGATAGCCGTCACGAAGCCACCATGGCGCAACGCCTCATGGGCGTCATGAAAAAGGGCCCCGACATGAGCGACGCGGCAACGATGGGGGAACCGAGTCTGGCGGACACACAGCCCGTCTCCGCGCATGATGTTGTGAGCCAGGAAACGATGGCGGCCTTCGGATCGCCCGAGAAGGACAAGGTTGCTGTCGAGGTGGTGAAGCCTGCAGACACGGCTAAGCCCGACCAACCAACGCAGACTGAGAATGCGGTTTCGAATACATCGCCATTTGGCCGTCCAACGGGAGCTTCCACCACGGCTGCGGATCCGAACGAATTGACACCGACGAATACGGCCAATGCCGAGGATAATTCGCTGCCTCCTCCTCCGCCACAAGTCAACGAACTGGCGAATGGACAATCGGCCACGGCCTCGACTAGCACGATTGCCAGCGCGAAGGACGCTTCGGAACTGGCTAGCGACAAAGATATTTCGTCCAGCAAGAAGAAGAAAAAGAAAGGGCTGAAGAAGCTGAATCCGTTCTAAGAGCAGGCGTCGGATCCCGGCCGTCGTGCCTGGCAGCGGTGCCCTATGTCTCGCAAAACCGCCGAGACAGGGGGCACCCAAACTATGCATCGTCCTACCGTCGTTGTCCGAAGCCACCATCCCTCACGCGACAGGGCTTGAACAGTAGTAACTAGTTACTTCCCTTCCGCAACATTGACTTAGGGTGTGCCTCAGGTTACCTTCGCGATATCTCCCCTCAGATCGAGGAACCTTTGGCCAGGAAAATACTGCTCGCCGACGACAGCGTGACCGCTCAAAACATGGGGCGCAAGATCCTCGCCGACGCGGGCTACGAAGTGATCACCGTTAATAATGGTTCGGCGGCGCTGAAACGGATTGCCGAGGCCAAGCCCGACCTGATCGTGCTCGATGTCTACATGCCAGGCTACAGCGGGCTGGAAGTGTGCCAGCGGCTGAAAGATGCAAACGACACAGCGCGGATTCCCATCCTTCTGACCGTCGGAAAGCTGGAACCCTTCAAGCCGGAAGAGGCGCGCCGAGTGCGGGCGGAAGGATTCATCGTCAAGCCTTTTGAGGCCAGCGAACTGCTGAGCGCGTTGACCAAGTTGGAAGACAAGATTGTCCCGCGCGCGGATTCGTCAAAGCCTGGCCGCTTTGCTCGCGCTATCGCCGCCGTGGAAGAAGGACGCTACGACAAGACCGTTGCCATCGACGAGGACTCAGGCTGGAGAAGCCGGATCTCGTTCCCCAAGAAAAGGAAAGAGAAGCTGGTGGAGCCCGAGGATAGCGATGTTTCGGCGATCTACAACGCGGTGAACCGCGACTTGAAGACCGTCGTTGAAAATAAGCCGGCGCATGAGGCACAGCCGGGTTCGCCGTTGGTCGAGCCTGCGGAGCCCGCCGCACAACAGCAAGGCGATCATGTCGATCTGGGGGCTTTAGTCGCCCACGGTCTGCCGAAGGACGTAACTCCGGAGGAGATTGCGGCATTGGCCGCTGCGGCCGCGCAGGTGCAAGGCATCACTGAGAGCGTCGGGGCTGACGTGGTGAAGACTGCGCCAGAGAGCGCACCGGAATTTCAGCAGGAACAATCCGGAGAAATTGTGCAAGCCCAAGCGGCCCAAACTGGAAGTGGCGAAATCAAGCCCGAACCTTCCGGCGCACCAGCCGCAACTGCCCCAGCGGGAGAGAGTATAGAGATCCCAGTTGCAGCAGCGTCTTCAGAAATGAAAGCGGCAGATTCCGAGAAAGTTGGAGCAAGAAAGACGCCGAACGAGGCGGTTGCCGGCTCTGAAAAAACTTCGAATGAAGTTGCGGCGAGCTTTCCAGCTGAGGAGCGGAAGCAAAAAGAAGACGCCGAGACGGAGACGGAAACGAACGGGGCCGCCAAAGAGGAAGGTGCTTCGTCTCCGGCCTTGCCGACCATGGCAAGCTTCGCGAGCGTCGATACAGTGGCGGAGTCGGCGAACGAAGCTTCCGCAGCTGCGGCACCAAAGGTGTCGGAGCCTGAGCCAGTAACGATGGCGATGGCTGCCGCTGCCGCTCAAGGTCCGAGTGCCTCTCGTTGGACAGCAGTTGGCGTCGCGCTGGCGCCTGAAGAATCGTCCATTTCTCTGGAAGAAGAAATGCGCCAGGCGCAAGCCGCGGTTGCCACCGCTTCCTCGCCCGAACCGGCGCCGGTTCCGGTTGAAGATCGAGCGATAGGCGAAGCAGCAGAGGCTGGGGACAAAGCGCCTGCCGCAGAATCGCATCCAGCAGAGCCGGAAGCAGCGACTCCGGTATCGACTGCAGAGGAAACGACTGCAGCTGCGACGACCGCAATTGAGGCAACTCCGCCAGAAACGCCGAGTGAAGAGCCGTCAGTTGTAGCCGCATCGCCTACCCCAGTCGTAAAGGAATTTGAAACTGTCACGTCCGGTGGGCCCGAGCCATCGGTGACTGCGAGCGAAGGTCCGGTCGAATCGGAGCTCAGACCGGGGACCGCCGTGACTGCCGAGGCGCCGTCGGAAACGGTGGCGATGGGAGAAGGCGCGGCTGAAGACAAGCAGCTGGAATCGCCGGTTGCGTCGGTCATGCACGACATCGCACCCGAGGCTATCGCTTCGCGGATCGTTTCCTCGCCGACTGTCAGCGAAGGTCCGGATTCAGAGAAGCAAGTCTCGGTTCAGTCTGACTCAAAATTGGAATCGGTGGCGAGAGCCGAGGAACTTCCGGCCGACAAGGCGGAACCAGACCCCATCGAGCGCGCCGAGATCCGTATGACAAAAGCGCCTGAAACTCAGATTTCCCAGGAGAGCGTGGAACCTGCCGCCCTGGCGGCGAAGGAAGAAATCTCGGGAGGACCATCGGACATGGCGAAAAAGGAATCAGAGATCGCGGCCACCACTGCCGCTGCCTGGGCGAGTTGGCGGCGGATACGCGAGAGTGACAGCAAAGGTGCGGAACACGCCGCGGAGAAAGACTCCGGCCACGCGTCGGCGAGAGATGAAGCGGCGATGGCTGTCGCGGCTGGCGCCGAAAAAGCTCCCGAAGAAGCCTCGGACAACTCTGAAATCTCGCCAGAGATTGCGAGCATCGTCGATAGCGTTCTGGCCGACCTGCGACCGAAGATCGTGGAAGAAATCTCCAGGAAACTGAATAAGAAAAAGTAAAATTGCGTTCCGTCGCGCGGGAAGACTGACGAAAGCCTTGACGTGATGTAGCCACGGTTGCCGCTAAACCCCAACTTCTCCTACATCACGCAGCGCGTTCGCGCAAGCCGTCGAGTTTCGTTACTCATCTTGAGGTAATTGTTCTGGAAGCACACGAAGTAACCGGCTCTGGGTTCGCGTGGTCACAGTGCCGGTCGCTTCACTTGATTTGCGCAGCGCTAAAATGCGGCGACGGCTTCGCGAACTTGGTTGTCGGGGAAGAAGGGTCAAGGTGTGACGTAACGGTTGTCATGTCCTCTGGGTCACTTTCAGTCGGCCTATCCGGGCGCCTATCTAACCACAGTGCCGGAATTTGCCAGTTCCCACGGGTCATCAGTCACTCATCAATCATGACACACCTCGCCGGTGCGGGTTCCCGAAAAAGGTCGACTTAGTTAGTCAGACCACCAGTAAACATGGCCAAATTTACTTGCCACGCGGTTTTACTGAGACCGTGTGGCAGCGGGTTTGCGATCGAATCGCATAAAATGAACCGGGCATAAGTGGCATCCTATATAAAAGGTTGAGAGCTTCGAAAAGAGGACGCATTCGAGCAGGAAAGCAGCTAGAGATTTTCGAGAACGCAGTGTGCTCGTTTCCGTAGCGGTTTCTCTATTCGCGCTGTGCGGGGTTACCCAAACGAGTCCCAGGCGCGTGATCGTTTCCCGCGGCAGTTCCTCAAAGTGGAGAGCGGCAGACTGCCCGATGACTGTTATAGCTCTGGATGCTCAGCGCAACCGCTGCGATCACCACCGACGTCAGTGCAGTGCGAGCGGGGTTCCCCCGGGCAGGACTGCATATTCCGCAGTCACCATTGCGAAG
>JASHRE010000491.1 GCA_030037515.1 Candidatus Sulfotelmatobacter sp. | reverse complement strand
TGGTTTGCCAAACTTCTGGCGCACCGCCTGCAGAAAGTTCTCCCGTGACGTATCGATTACATGGCTCGCCCCGATCTCTTTGAGTCTGCCCAGCTTCCATTCGGAACTTCCGCAGGCGATCACTTCGGCTCCGGCTGCGACGGCTAGTTGGACGCAACAAGTGCCAACGCCCCCCGTAGCACCGAGAATCAGCACTTTCTCGCCCGCCCGAATCGTTCCTCGGGTGCGCATCATTCGAAGCGCCGTACCGTAGGCAATCGGCAGCGCCGCGGCATCGACAAAGGAGAGCCCGTTCGGCATTCGCAGGAGATTACTGGCAGGCATGGCTACCAGTTCGCGGCATGCTCCAGGGAGAGTCTCACCCATCATTCCGCGACCCGCAATATATGGATAAGGGCAGACGCGATCGCCCACCTGCCACAGGGCGCTGTCCACGGCAGATCCGATGGCGACAATTTCTCCCGAGAAGTCACCTCCGGGGCTCATCGGAAAGGGGGTCTTGAGCGAGGTCGTACCCTTGAGGATCATGGGGTCGAAACCGTTCAGGGAAACAGCCTTCACCCGAATCAGGACTTCGTCCGCCGCCGGGGCCGCGACGGGGATCTCTTCGTACTTGAGGTTTTCAACAGCACCGTGTTTATGAAAGACGATTGCTTTCATTCGCTTTTTAGAGTCCGCGCTGCAAAAGGGCGAGATCTCCCAAGACTGAGTGCGCATTTGCAGTCGGTCGGGTAAAGATCGACACGGCCTCTTACGATATAACAGAACCTAGTCCAACGGCGTTCATTTCAGATTCACCTTATGCAGCGAACCGAGCTTGCGATCAGCATCGAAGACGACAAAGGTGGCTAGCGGGGAAGATTTATTTCTGATCCGAGAGCTGATACCTTTAGTCCTCCCAAGGAACAGCAAGGTCTTGACGAGTTCCAGAACGCCGGTGAACCGAATGAAGAAAAGCCTCAAGCTAACCGTCAGAATGCTGTCGATACCAATTTCACTGCTGTTCGTTCTCGGTGTCGTGGCCATGTTCGTCCCCTCCTCCGTGAGCGCACAATCCATTGCGTTTACGAACGTCCGCATAGTAGACGGCAACGGCGGAGAGCCTGTCGAACGCGGCACGATCGTGATTGACGGCCGGAAAATCGTCGCTGTCGGTCCCGCCTCAAACGTTGCAATCCCGCAGGGAGCGCGAAGCTTCGATGAGCACGGCAGGACGGCCCTGCCCGGCCTCGCCGACATGCATGTGCACCTTACGGGTGGCTGGGATGGTGTTTCGGCGGACATGTTGGGCTATCAGCGCTACATGAACGCTCTTTTGTATGCCGGCGTCACCACGGTGCTCGACACCGGAAATGTCGAGTCTTATATCCTGCAGTTGAGGACGGAAACGGCTGCGGGCCGGTTGCTCGGGCCCCGTATCTACTGTGTCGGGCCGCTCGTCGACGGGCCAGATGCATTTTGGCCGGAGCTTTCGCGTGTCGTTGCATCTCAGGACCAGGTTCCCGGACTTGTCCGCGACCTCGCTGCGGAAAAAGTCGATCTGATCAAGCTCTACGCCGGCCTTTCCGATCTGGACGTGCAAGCGATCTCTGCTGAGGCAAAGAAGCACAATTTGCGCACGATTATCGACGCGCATGGCCGCAATGGATCAATCGAGCTGATGCGCGAAGGGATCGCCGGTTGGGCGCATCTCCCTACTCGCAAGTTGTCGGATGAGGCGATTGCGACGGCGAAACAGAATCATCTTTTCTTCATCACCACGCTTTCTGTATTCGAAGCGTTTACTTGGCGCCGCTTTCAGGATCCATCTTTTCTGGATCAACCGCTCATCAGCGATACAACCCCGCCCTTCGCTCTGGCTGAGCTTCGCAAGCTCGCACATGAACAAGCGGACAAGCGCCCGCTGGCTTCGTTGCTCGATGCCGAAAGCAATGTGAAACGGTTGTTGCAGGCAGGCATCCTGATTGCGGCTGGCACCGATGCACCCTATCCCGGCGACTTCCAGGGGGAAGGTATTCATCATGAACTTGAGTTGCTCGTCGAGTCCGGCTTGACGCCACTGGAAGCGATCATGGTCGCGACAAAGAATGCCGCAATGATTATGAAGGCAGACACGGAATGGGGAACTCTGGAGCCGGGTAAACTGGCAGACATTCTCATCGTGGACGGGAAACCCGATCAGAACATTCGCGAGACCAAGAATGTCGTGGAAGTTGTAAGAGAAGGAAAACTTCTGGATCGCAACAAGCTGAAGCTAAATCCCGATACCGATCCTGGCTATCACCCGGTTGGAGGCATGGAGGCCCCCGGTACTGAATGACTTCTCCACTAATGCGCTACTCGACGCCTGCGCGACCACTACATTGCTGGCGACAACACGCCTTCAAGGGCGCATCCTTTTGAAATCTAGCGCGAAACACTCGTTGAGCTGCCGCTTCAGAATACGTACTGCGAACCTCGTCCCGGATTTCCGGGTTCGCGTCGACCTGCTCTTGAGAGCACATGTGATGGTTCTACAGGCAAGCCGGACTCGATATCTCGATCAACTAGCGTTGCTCGTAGCCTCATTCCCCTTCACGGGTATAACCCGCCACCAAGGTGATTGCTTCTTCAGGCCTAACAGAGCAGTTCTGTTTTCCAGGCGGGGTCTGGTCTCCTGCCGCGCGAGGGAGATTCAAATGTCCAATTTGCCCTGATTTTGAAGAAGGAACAGGACCGCTTAAGTGGGCAGCCGCGCGGAATCACTGCCGCATTGGAAGCTTATGGCCAGACACACGGAAAGGCTATTGGGACTCGGAAGCTGTCGGCTTCGGCTCGGGCCAGGATCATGGCGGCCCATACCGCGTGCCCTAGCGTTTCCTTCAGGGCGCAAGGCTGCAGTTATCGGCCAAATCGCGAGGAACACCAGAGGTCTTTCCAATCGCAGTTTGATGATCACTGCAAAATAGAATACGACCAGCGGCCGTGAAACAGTGGCTTTCCGCTAAGGCAGCTCTTTGCTCCCCTGGGTTCAAGGGAGGCCACAGGAATTTCCAGTCTTGCACGGGGTTGCGCTGAAGACGGCATCAGTGGTGCCAGTTCCTTTGCGACAGGTGCTTTTCGGCTAGCGAGCGTGCCGCAAGCGACTTGTTCTGATCTCAGCTAGTCGGGGGTGATCCGCCTTCGTTGACTTGCATCGCCTCCGGGCCTAGCATTTCAGACCAGTTGATCGGCCGGGGCCTCTGGGATTAGTCAATTTGCAATAATTGGGAGCGGAGGAATACGTTTCTGCGAGGCAGCTACGGGGTCTGGTCTCGTTTTGCCGCAATTCCTGTCCGCACGTAGACAAGACCGCAGGTGCTCGCGACATTCCGCCCTTCCGGAGGTGACCATGTTGCGCCTACTTTTCTGTCTTCTTCTCGCATCGATGGCTCGGGCCGGCACTCCCCTTTACCAATCTTCGTTTCAAAAGTCGGCTGCCGAGTGGACTGTGGACCGCGGAAGGGCATCCTCTGATTCCGCTGTTTCACACGACAAGCGCATTTCGCTGCGTGTGGAGAGAGACGCTAGGTCTCAGGATGCTTGTGTGCACTCCGCCCCCATCGCGCTGGTTATCGGAAGGCGTTATGAGCTGAGTGGCTGGATTCGCACCGAGGCGTTACAGGTTCACGATTTAGATCGCTCTCCGATCGCATCCGGCGCGACGCTGACGATGGCGTCGATGCCGTTCGACGTCCATTCGTCTTCGATTGCTGGGACCCAGCCGTGGACGCAGGTGACGCTACCGTTTGTGGCCACCCGATCACAGGACCAGATACTCTTTACCGTTGGTAATGGTGGTTCCTTTGACGGCAAAGCGTGGTTTGAAGGCATACGTTTGGAAGAGGCAAATTCCGCCGCTGAATGGCCGATAAAGGAGGCAGTGCAGACGTTTGGGCCAGCCTATCGCTACCCGGTCGCCGGGTGGATCTACCTCCATGTTGAAGGTAAGCCGTATGAGCGCGGATACCAGCACGGCCATCTCATGGCCCGCGAGATTCCCGAATACATGGAGCGATGCGCCGCTCTGCTGGGATCGAAGGAGCATTGGAACGACTATCGCAGGACCGTTAACGCACTATTTCTTCGCGGCTTCGATCGGGAAATTCTGGAGGAGATGCGCGGCATCGCCGATGGCGCCTCGGACGCAGGAGCGCGCTGGCTCGACCGGAGGATTGATCTGGTCGACGTTGCCGTGGCAAACACGACGATTGAACTTGGCGAACTCGCAGGCGCACTCGAAGCTACAGCCACAGGACTCGAGGGCTTAGACCTCGAAAAGCCTGCTTACGCGAGGGAAGGTCGCGACTCGGTTACGGATCACTGCAGCGCATTTGCGGCTACAGGACCCGCGACGCGCGACGGCAAAATGGTGATCGGGCACGTGACGTGGTGGCCGTTGACCTTGGCGGAGCAAACCAATGTGATGCTTGACATCAAACCTGCCTCCGGACACCGCGTGCTTATCCAAAGCTATCCCGGAGGCATCGAGAGCGGCACGGACTGGTATCAGAACGATGCTGGGATCGTTTTGACCGAAACCACCATCGAGCAGACGCCGTTCAACATAAACGGAACGCCGGTTGCGTTTCGCGCGCGGATGGCGATCCAGTACGGCGGCACGATCGGTGAGGTCGTGGAACACTTGGGCGCGCACAACAATGGCTTGTATACGAATGAATGGATTATGGGCGATGCGAAGACGAACGAAATCGCCATCTATGATCTCGGCACAAACCATTCTCGCTTGTGGCGCAGTTCGAAGAACGAATGGTTCGGGGACACGCCGGGTTTTTACTGGGGCGATAACAATGCTAAGGACTTGAGTGTTCGAGTGGAGGATTTTCCCGATCCGAAGCAGGATGCAGGATACATTCCGTACACCCCGGGTCCGCGCGATCTGGCCTGGCAGGAACTCTACCGTAAGTATCGGGGTCAGATTGATGAGCAATTCGGGTTCCTGGCATTTCGTACCGCTCCGCTGGTGAGTTCTGTGACTATGGACGCTAAGGTCGTGACTTCAGACATGGCCTCGCATCTCATGGTTTGGGCGGCAATCGGGAAACCGAACCAGCGCGAGTGGCTGCCGAGAAACTGGGACTCACCCAACGATGACGGGCTCTATCCCGCGGGTTATTACCTATTTCAGCAAGAGCCGACTGAGGGGCTGCGCGCGACCATTGCGCAAAACGAAAAATTGCGTCTCAGAGCGCTGGCAGATCCGCCACCTCCGTCAAAGGCACAACCCGATCCTCCTTCGTTTGAGGGCCGGTTGTGGACGGGGTGGGTGCTGCCGGCCACTGATGCGGACACGTGGTTCGTCGCCGGTTCAGCCGCTTACAAAAAGGTGCTGGAGTCCAAAGACCTGGAAGATGCCCTGTACAGCCAGCAGGCCGTTTGGCGCAGGTTGGAATTGATCCCCGATGCCCCGGCTAATCACTATCAGCGCGAGCGAGCCCGGGGCGTATTGTTTCTCGATTCGTTGCGCCGCAAGATGGGGGACGCACGCTTTCTCAAATTGATGGACGATTACTTCGCGGCTAACGCGACCAACACTGTGACGGCACAAGCATTCTTGGATCAAGCCGGTGCGACGATTGATCAGATCGATCCGCCGGATGGACCTGCGTACCTTACGAGCGACATTCGCGCAAAACTCTCGTCTTCAATCATCGTCTATGGAACCTTGCGCGAGGTTGGGGCGAATCGGTACGCGGCCGAGCAGTTGCAGTCTCACTTTCTCGATTATTACGAGAGTCAGGTGCCGATCTTCAAAGACTTTGATGTTAGTGACGACTTGCTTCGACATCGTGATGTCGTGTTCATCGGACGGCCGGAATCGAACTCGGCATTGGCGCGTTGGGCGGAAAAGCTCGGCCTGGATTATTCAGGAGCCGCATTTAGAATTGACGGAAAAATGCACGCTTCAGAACGGGAAGGCCTAATTCTGGCGGCCACTAACCCGTTGGACGCCATGCACATGACGCTCGTTCTGGCCGGCAACGATGCGCTCAGTACGGTGAAGACTGAAAAAGCTGATCTGTCCAATGATGAGTATGAAATTTCAGAGGATGGGAGCGTGTTGACCAAAGGATTCATTCATCTCAAATCAACGCCGCAACCTGCTCAATGAGACAGATTGTGCGCAACCGAAGAGCACCCCAGCGCATGACGGTGCACGGAATTCCAAGACCAAACTGACACCAGAACTGGCACCAGTTTTCGTTTTCTTGGCGCCGCGCCGGGTGAAGCGGCTCAAGCCCGCATTTGGACTCAACTAGTGATCGAGATTCCTCGAAAACTACAAAACTACGGAGGGATTAGTCGCTCCCGCTTCACCATTTTCAATGATGTCGCATGCTGCGTCCGCGACGATCCGCAGCACTCGATTTTCCGATTTTTCATAGAATTTAAATCATTATTGTATTGGAGTGATCGCAAGGATCTCGACATGGCACCAAGGGCGAAGCGGGCAAAGCGACAATCCGAGGTTCCCCGCGGTATCCGCAAATGCAAGTTCCAAGCCGATTTGGCTCCCGCTGGAGACCGCATGGTTCGAGGCTCAAAATCAGCAATACCGATTTTCTTTCGGATGACTGAGTGCCTGTTGTCATTCGTCGCCTTGAGGAACTGGGCCGCCTCGAGGCTTTCGACTGCGCGGTGACGAGCCGCTCAACAACCATCTCAAGCGGTGCGCTTGCGGCTGAGACAAACGCCGAAATCTTGCCGCGACAACGGGGTTGAGTTTCCCTGCTCGCGCCGGCCTCGAACCATCCGTGTTACTCTCCAAAACCGAAGTCAGAAACGTCATTTCAGGAGAATGTCCTCCAGCCAGGGAACGGGCAACTCCCCCTGGTCCAAGGCACGGTCGTGAAAATCGGCCAGGGTGAAGTCTTTACCTTTGGCCGCTTCGTACGCATGTCGCAGACGCCACCACTCGCTTGTACCCACAAAATAGGTCGGCAACTGAGTCGAACTGAGCTTGGCCCGCTGCAATTTCCCCTCGGCTTCGGCGCGGGTCTGGAAGGCATCGTTCATCATGAACGACATGGCTTCGTCGTCATTCATCCCCATCGTCTGCAATCGGACATCGAGAACTGTATTTCCGAGCGCCCGCAGCCAGACCTTCAGATAGCTGATGCGATAACGCGGATCGTTGTCGGCGAAACCCTGCTGCATCATCACCTGAGCAATGTATTCAGCCCAGCCCTCGACGTAAGCTCCGTTGCCGAACAGTGCGCGCGTCAACCGGCGCGTCAAAGGTTCGATTTCGTTGGCGTGCTCGGCCTGCACGTAGTGGCCAGGCAGCGCCTCATGAATCGCCAGCCACTTCAAAACCCAGTTGTTGTATTCGCGCAGCTTCGACTCGGCCTGATCCTCGGGCGTCTTCGGATCGATCGGCGTCACCCAGAATTCAGCCTCAGCGTTGGGATCGAGCGGCGGGGCGGAGTGGAACCCGGCGACAGAGTAAATTCCGCGCATGAATGGTGGCGTCGCAATGACCTTCAGGTTGTCGCGGGATTTCAGCGACACGATCTTCTTGTCGATGATGAATTGCCGGATGCCGACCAAATCCTCTTTCACCGTCTGCATCAGTTCGTCGCGTTTCGGGTGATCGTCGGCGATCTTACCCAGGACTTCGCCAATGATCTTGTTCTCCCGCTCCTGGGGGCTGAGATTCGCGTGGTCATCATGATCGGGGAAATACTGCTTGTGCAGCGGCAGCGCGAGCTGCAGCATCTCCGCCCGTGTCTTTTTCAACTCGCGTTCCGCATCGGCAAGAACCTGCTCGGGGGTGATTGACGTTTCCATCACCAGGCGGAATTTTTCGGCGTACAGCTCCTTGCCCAGGCGCCACGTCCGCTCCGTCTTGCGTTTCGCCAGATCATCCTGCAGCCAGCGGGAAAAATCCTTAAGTGCTGCAACCGCGGGCGGCGCAACCTGATCGAACTGCCCTTTCAGTTTCGATTCGCCGTGAAACGCCGCCCCAATCGTGTTCTCGATCAGATCGACGTTTCCATCGTTTTCCTCGACGGCAACTTTGATAAAGATGGGATCGGCGTCCACCAACTCGCTGCGTGCCTGCTCTAAGAAGCGCGGGGTCGCCCTCATACGGGAAAGAATGTCGCCGAGCCTCACGTCCTCGGGCGCATAATCGTCGGTGAGCGGCTGAAACAAGGCGCTGCCCAGCAGCTCAACGTACGTGGTGGGGTTATGTTTGTAATTCTGGATGCGGTCAAACTCAAGCAGATTGAGACCGATCTGGTCGTCGATCAGTCGCCAGTCGGCTGCGTCCTCTACTCCGAGCGAGCCGAGCGGAGTCTCGTCATGAAAGCGCTGCCACCATTGCGCATAGACGCGGCGCTGCTCGACCATGCCGGCCTCGCTCACATCGTCGAGCAGCGCATCGAGCGCAACCGTCTTGCCTGTTTTGGGATCGACGTGCTGGTGATACCCGGCCTGCGACGCCGAGGAGGGTGACAAGGCCAGCGTCTCATGAATAAATTCTTCACTGAGCTTGGCGAATTTGCCGCTGGTCTCGGCCTG
>JASHRE010000490.1 GCA_030037515.1 Candidatus Sulfotelmatobacter sp. | reverse complement strand
AAGCGTAATGCGGTACAACCTAGCAATTAGTCGTCGAATTGGAAACATTCAGGTCCGTATGGTGCGGGCATGGAATCAGACTCGTACCGCTTGGTAATTTGAGCCCTCGTAGTCGATCGGTGGACTCGGAAACCTGACCCTCCGCGCCGAACACGTAAGAGCGACGCGGTGCTTTCCGCCGGCCATAAGCTGCCCTGATCCCGTCAAGTTAATCGTGCCATTGGTTTGAACGTGAGTGTGTGCAGTCCCGAGAAGTAAAAATGTCGCCTGGCGACTCGTGTTACCCCAAACTGTTTACCGTGTTTGAAACCGAGGCTCACGGACTAACCTCAAACTTCCTTGGCAAAATTGGCAGAGTGCCTCCATGCGGAAATATCAAAGGAGATTTAACTTCCACCGCGAAGTGTGGGGCGACTTGCTGCAAAGCAAGTTCCAATTTGGCAACTGGAAGGAAATGGTTGGCACAGGCACTCGTAGCGGAGACGTGGGAATTTTGCCGCCGTTCACTTCCGGGGCGGAACTGCCCCCGCCCGTTGCAGTCCCGGATGTTAGACTGGCACCGGTTGCATTTTGGCCCCGGTGTTGATGCCAGCTCAATCAAAAAAACTCGGCCTCATCGCCGGCAATGGCAAGTTCCCCTTTCTCGTGCTCGATGCCGCGCTCGCGCAGGGATACGAAGTCGTCGTCGCTGCGATCAAAGAAGAAACGTTCCCCGAAATCGAATCGCGGGGCGCGGCCACGGTTCATTGGCTGTCGCTGGGAGAACTTTCCAAACTCATCGATACTTTCCACGGCGAAGGTGTGCGCCGCGCCGTCATGGCCGGACAAGTCAAACACAAGCAGATCTTCTCCAGCATCCGTCCTGACTGGCGGCTCGCTAAGCTTCTTCTCTCTCTAACCACTCGCAATACGGACTCGCTGCTCGGAGCAATTGCCAAGGTTCTCGCCGAAGAAGGGATCACGCTCGAGAACTCAACATGGCTTCTCGAACCGCTTCTGGTGAAACCCGGCGTGCTGACCGAGCGGTCGCCCACCGAGCCGGAGCGCAAGAACGCCGAATACGGACGCGCCGTGGCCCGCCAGCTCGCGCAATTCGATGTCGGACAGACGGTCGTCATTGCCGAGTCCGCTTGCGTCGCCGTCGAAGCCATGGAAGGCACCGATGCGACCATCGAACGCGCTGGCGCGATCTTGCGCTCGCTGCACGGAGATGCTTCCACTCTCAGCCGCGGCCTGACTGTCGTGAAAGTCGCGAAACCGAATCAGGATATGCGCTTCGACGTTCCCGTCATCGGCGTGAAGACGATTGAAATTATGCACACTGCCGGCGCGACCTGTCTCGCCGTTGAGGCGGGCAAATGCCTGCTGCTCGATGGCGATGCCGTCATTCCCGCAGCCGATGCGGCATCGATCGCGGTACTCGCGGAATAGAACTTTGATCCCGGCGGCTTAAAAGGGATTTCTCGCCACGGAGACTCGGAGTCACCGTGGCCAAGAAGCGCCGCTCTCTATCTCGGTGGCTCTGTGATGAGAAATCGTGTCAACGCTCCATATCATATGTGAGCGCGACCCTGCCCGAGCGGTAGATCCTGCTGCTCGAGAGCTTCAGTTTGCTGGGGCGATACGGCGGCGCTAGCAATGGCACTCCTGCGCCCAACACCACGGGAATTATGCTGACCTCGACGGTGTCGATGTGACCCAAGTCCAGAAACGATCGGAACAGTTCGCTCCCCCCAAACAGCCAAATGTCTTTCCCGTTCTGATTTTTCAGGGCTTTCACCCAATCGGCGTTGAGCTCTGAAATGACGGTTACACCGGGGTGGTCTTGACGATGGATCGTCCGCGAGAAAACGATGCTGTTGACTCCGGCGAATGCCTTCTCACCAAGTCTAGGGATGGCGGCCTCGTAGGTCTTCCGGCCCATAAGCACCCTGTCAAATTGCGCCCAGATGGCGGGGAAATCGACGTCCGGGTCGGGACTAATCCAGTCGCTTTCGCCGTTTGGGCCGGCAATATATCCGTCGAGGCTCGAGGCTACGAGGTAGCGAATTCTTCGCATGCAGCAGTCCTTGCCCGGAACGAAGCGTTTATCTTCTCCATCGGCTGACGACGTACAGCAGCAGAGAAAGCACCACGCTCAGCAAGATGGAAGTTGCCAGAGGGAAATAAAACGTCGTGTTCTTGCCGCGGTAGATGATATCTCCGGGCAGTTTGCCCAGCGGCAGGTGAGCGCGTCCCAGTACAACGAGCACAACCCCACCCAGAATCAGAAGGGCACCCACGGTAATCAAAAGCCTGCCAAGGTCGCCCATGCCTCTCATGATACCTCCCCGTGATGGAACTGGACATTCGCGATGCGCTGATTGCGGTCGCGCGATCCTGGCTGTGGTACTGGCCCATGCGGGTTTTCGGCAGCGGAAATAAGTTCATCACTCCTGCCATTGCGAGGGGCAAGGTTTTACCCGGGGATAACGAATGGTGTAGGCGGGTTTGGGCTGCTGAAGTGAAAATTGGCCAGCGGCTGCACTGGACTTTGAATTGTAAAGTACTTGCCGTCGGCGCCGTTGTTTCCGTATTCTAGTGTCGTGCAAGGTCCCCGGCCACACCGTATCCGCCGAGCGCATCGTTCGGCGACAATACCCTCTGGAACGGACGCGCCCGCTTTGAATCCCGCCGACGATCTGCGGTTCATTCGTGACACGATGGAGCGTTCCGCAGCCTTTACCGCGGTTTCAGGCTGGGGATACATGATTCTGGGCGCGACCGCGCTGGGGGCGGCGGCGCTGGCTGCGCATCAGCTCTCAGCGGCGGCGTGGCTGCGAGTTTGGCTCGCGGAAGGCCTTCTGGCGATGGCGGTCGGACTTCTGTCCTGCACCTGGAAGGCGAACCGCCGCGGGTTGCCCTTATTTTCCGGCCCGGCGCGAAAAGTCGCCTTGAGCCTGTCCCCACCGCTGGTGGCTGGAGCGTTCCTCACTTTTGTGTTGTTCCGCGCCGGCCTCGACTCCGCCCTGCCTGCGACCTGGCTCCTGCTCTACGGAGCGGGAATTATTACTGGCGGCGCGTTTTCGGTGGCCATTGTCCCGATCATGGGAATCTGTTTCATGCTGCTCGGCGGACTCGCGGTGCTGGCGCCAGCCGCGTGGGGAAACTTGTTTCTGGCGGCCGGCTTCGGCGGGCTGCATGTTGCTTTCGGATTCCTGATCGCAAGGAGGCACGGTGGCTAAAGCGGTACCGGCACACTTGAAGGATGAAAAATCCAAGCTGCGGATTTCTGGGAGCGGCGCGGGCCGGCTTCGGCGTCCGATTCGCTCGGAGGGGTCGCGACCCCCCGTTCCTTTGCTGGAATTACCGGAACTGGACCGGCTCATTCACGAACGCATCCGTTTGGGAATTGTCAGCGCCCTGGCCACGAACGACTCGCTCAGCTTCAACGACCTCAAGCGGGTGCTCAAAACCACAGACGGCAATCTCAGCGTGCACGCGCGCAAGCTGGAAGAAGCACAATACATTTCGTGTGTGAAGTTTTTTGAAGGGCGGGTTCCGCGGACCGAGTATCGGCTCACTCCAAGCGGCCGCCACGCGCTCGCCGAATATCTGGATCAGATGGAGCAGTGGATCCGGGTGACGCGGGACGAAAAATAGATTCCAATGTTCCCGCCCCTCGGGGGCAAAAGCAGTCGTGACGGTGCGTTCCGTAGCCGCACGTTTGAAGCTTTGTCCGTCCCAAAAGCACCTGTCGAAAATTGAAAGGTTGAGCCAAACAGTGCGCAATCACGCCTCTGTCGCCCCGCGTGTGCTCCCGTGCACAGCGTGTACCCGGGCGCACACTCGGCGGCAGCTTCCGAACGCGCTAAGCCCTGCAGAATCAATCCTGGCGACCTTGGCCCCCTCTGTGCACTCCTCTCGGGTGCCGCTCGACGGCAGGAGGTGACCAACCATGACCCGCATCAACATCAATGGATTACGCAATTCCGCAACACCCCGCGAACTGCTCGCGTGGGGAGGGAGCATTAGGAACATTCCAACGAACGTCCGGGGTGACGCCAATGCACTCATTTTCGCAGCGGTGCTGATCGTTTGCTCCGTCGCGGCAGGCTGCTCAAAAGAAAAACCGAAAACGGTGTCGAACAACCAGATTCCGGCGCCACAAGTGCAGAGCCCGGCGCTGCCGGCTCCGGCGGCCGCGCCGCTGGTGCAGGCGGAAAACAAGCCGGCTCCGAAGAAAGTCGCGCACAAAAAGCCCGCAACCGTGAATTACACCGACCAGAATTACGGAGTGAGCTTTGAATATTCGCGCCGTTATGCGATCGATACTGGCGACGCGGCGTCAGACGTGGTGATGTCGAACCCGGTGCCGATGAACTTTGTTCAGCCCGGCGGAGTGGCGCTCGCTGCCGTGGAACTGCCCGAGACCGGGTTTGCGAATACCGATTTCTCGTCGGCATTTTTCGACGTGAGCGTGAACAAGAGTCTCACGGCCGATCAATGCGACCAGTTCGCGGTACCGGCTCCGAAGACGGTTGCGGCCGCAACGGCGGCTGATACCAGCTCGCAGTCCACCGCTGCCGCGTCTCTCGGCGAAAGCACGACGGCTGCCGCCGCCAACCAATCCGCGTCAACGCGCGTCGAAACGCAGAATAGCGCGGCCCTCCCGAGTTGGGGCGCGCCGACGGCTGCAACAACGTCGTCCGTTTCCGATTCAAAGTCGGAGGCAAAGCCCGAGGCATCCGCTCAGACCGACTCTGGTTCCAAGTTGATTCTGGGCCATCTTGAACTCCGCGCGACCGAAGCCGTTACCGGCGAAGGAACGCGGCAGAGCGACGCGAAGTACTTCCATGTCTATCAGAATGGAGCGTGCTACGAATTTGCTCTGAACGTCACAACCGTTGCTTCCGACGAAGGACTGATGAAGCACGTCGATCGCGACAAGGTCTTCGACCGTCTCGAAAAGATCCTGGCGACGGTGAAAATCGACGAAGTGAAACCGGCCCAGGATGCGAATGCGGTCCATCCCGCAGCTCCAACCGCGGCTGAGAGCCCAGCCAAGTAAGTGAGTGCCACTGCCTTATTCCGCATCCCCGCGGAGTGAAACCGCGTCCCACCCCTCGCGCGACACGAGGGGGTGGGACGTTTGGTTTCGAACGATTTGTGATTCGGTCGGGCAACGTTCCTGCCCGGCGAGTTTTGGGAGACTCTCCGCCTCAGTCGCGCAGCAGAGGGCGAGTGAGGCAGGTGGGGCCTCCACCACCGTTGATGCAGAGTTCGGAGCCCGCGAACGTGCGCACGTCGAAGCCGGCCTGGCGCAGGTGGTCATTGGTCCTGCGATTCTCTCCGAGCGCGACCAATCGTTTTCCGCCCAAGGCAAGCACGTTGCAGGCGAGCGTCTCGCGTTCGGAGGGATCGATCCCTGTAAGATCGAAGCCGCGTCCGTTGAGCAATTCGACGGTCTCAACCGCGAGCCATGCGGAATCGACGAGCACGGTGCGCTCGTCGAGCATGCTCATCAGCGACATCAGATGGAGGCAGGTGGAGGGGCCAAGTCCGTGCGGCAGCGGTGCAGATAAAACTTCGACGCCTCGGGGCGCGAGCAGTTGACGAATTTGGGCGATGCCGGCGGCATTCGTGCGATAACTGCGTCCGATCAAAAGAGTCTTTGCGTCAAGCCACAGCATGTCTCCAGCCTCGATTGCGCCGGGCGCGACAACTTCCGCCAGAGTTGGAATTCCCACACGCCGGCAAACGGAGCCGTGATGTCGTCCTTCGCCCAGGCGATTGGGTTTTCCGGGTCGCATGACGATCAGGCCGAAATCCGTCGCGAACGAGGCATCATGGGCGTACACGGCATCGAGAGAGAGATCGGGCGCGGGCGGCAAATCGAATACTTCGGCTCCAACGTTGACAAGTTCGGCACAAAGTTGATCGTGCTGCGCCTGTGCTTTCGAAAAGTCGGGCTCATGATGAAATCCGAGATCACGCCAGCGTGCGACGCGTTCCGGTTGATTCCATCCCGCAGCCCGCGGCGAGCAAACCGCAACCCGCCGCAGGCGGCCGACCATGGAATGGCCGTTGAATTGAAGTTGCGTGGTCACGTCGCTCATCGGGGCTGTTGGAAGGACTGCTCTGACTTTAACCGGCTTGCGGCGAGAAGCGCAATCGCGACGCCAGGATCAGAACTCGACGTGCAGCCGGAATCCCGGCACGATCACCGGCCCGCGAACCCGGTTGTATCCGGGATGATCGATGTGCTGCAGATTCGGTCCGACGTAGATTCCGCGCCAGACATGGGCCGTGTAGTAGGATTCGACGATATCCTCGCGGGCGTAGCTCAACCCGCCATCTCCCAACAGGAAGCCGAGGCCTCCGAGCGCGAGATATTCCTGATGGTCTTTCTTGATCGCGTTGGTGACCAAAGCGACGCCGGCACGATCTTGCTTGCGCCGCCACCACGTCCCATTCGCTCCCAGACCTCCTGAGAAGGTTTGGTCGTCTTCGGTGTAGGCGAAAGATTCGGTCTTGCCGTTGCCCCAGCCGAAGCGACCAAACGCAGTTAGGTAGGGGGTGAGATTCTGCTCCAGGTTCACGCCGAATCCGTATTTGCGTGTGATGTGCCAAGGGTGGTCGGTGATGTCCGGCGTGGTATCGGTTTGTTCGGCGAGAGCGATCTGCTGGCGATAAATGCCCATGTTGGCGTGATTGATATAAGCAAGCAGCCGGATTGTGCCTGACTTTTTGGGAATCACGCCGCGGCGCAATTCGTATTCAAAGTTTTCGGCACGTGCCTGCCAGAGCTTCCAAACCAGATCGATTCCATTGGCGACCTTGGGCATGAGCCCCTCGCCGAAGCGCAGACCCCAATTGCGATCTTCAAAATCAGTGACCACACCGACCGTGTAGCCACGAGTGTCGGCAGCATAGTCCCAGGCACCATTGTTACAGATCGTCCAGTTGAGAAACTGAAAGTGCGTATCGGATCCTACGTCATTTTTATCGAAAAAATCTGGCATGCCGAATTTGCCCAAGAGGAATTCGATGCGACGTCGCGGCAGTTCGTCGAACAAGGAGAGAGAGCTTCGCGAATTCTCGACTTTATCGGAACTGAGCGCGAACACCTTGTGGATGATGCCGCGGGCAAGATACGGAGCCTTGCTCAGCAGGGGATTGCGGACGATATCCAGATTGGTATTGCCGGCGAGGCCGAACCCGAGGCTTAGCGCCCCGCCTCCGGCTTCTTCCAAATCACCAATCACTTCGAAAGAATGGGTCACGCGCACTCCGCCATAGAGCGTCAGTACGCGCGACAGAGCTTCCTCGTAGTAGGGGTGCAGACTGTGAGGGCCGCTGTAGAGAGCGGGGAAATCGGGATGAGTCTGGAAAATGAAGTTCGTCTGGCCCGAAAGCCACAGCCGCGAAGTGGAAAAGTGCGGAAACATGGCTTCGGTGGTGAAGTCGGCGGGAGGAGCGGGATCGGAATTTGGCGAGGGCACAGCCAGAGGCGGTGCAGTCTCAAGCGAAACCCCCGCCTGCTGAGCGTTTGCCCCGCATACGGTGGCCAGGACCGAGATGAGCGTTCCGCAAACGATGACAAGAAAGCCGCTCGAACGAGGAACAACTCGTCGCCTCCCTCCCCCTCGGCGGGGTGGACGAAAACCCCGCCCTTTGTTGAAAATGAATTTCAATTTCAATTTCATCGGATCACGCTAAGCGGCTCCCGAAAGGCAGTCCGTAGCGGATATCACAGCCGCTCGTGACCCACATCACGGCGATTTCCCCAAACTGTAATTAACTGTAGCGTATCACCTGCATTAATCGTAGTTAATGCCACAGCCATGCGCCACCATAACGTTTCCTGAGCCTACGAAACGTTGGTTAAAGGAGTGTTACTGAACCATCGGCCGGCTCAGGCGAGCGGATGAACCCCATCAGCGATCGTCCGCGGATGGGGTCCAACGCGTTTGTAGTGTTCGATTGCCGCCGCTGTCGGTGACCGCGACCCAGTTCATGCGGAGAGGCGCACGTTCCGAAACCCGTTGGGGTTGTCGGGTCGCCATCTCTTCGACGCGAACCACACGCGCGACCTGAGTCGCCGCCATCGCCAATGCGGGAGCGAATTGCGTAATGCAGGCCATTTTTCCGGTCCTCCTTTCTGGAAATTTCGACCACGGACCTCGGTCCTCTGCTTTTGATGCCACGTTGGCACCCACGAAATAAAAGGCTCATAAAGATCGTCATGATTTCACGATCAGCGCATCCGCAAAAAAGATTCCCCGTCTCCCCATGCGCTGCTAATTCCAAGGCAGGTGCGCGCAGCAAACGCGCGGGCTGGCTTTTTCGCCCCGCCTTATATATCATACCCCCATAGGGTATATGTCAAGCAGAAATGACGAGCGCGCGCGGAAAAACTCTATGCCGAAAAAGTTATCGGAAATCTCGAAAGAAAAGCAGAAGCTGTTCTCGCGGATCAGGCGTCTAGGCGGCCAGATCTCGGCCGTGGAGCGGGCAGTGGCCGAGGGTGATGAGTGCGCGGACATCCTGATGCTGCTGGCAGCGATTCGCGGCGGGGTGAATAGCCTCATGGCGGAGATCCTTGAGGATCATGTCCGGCTGCACATCTCGCATCCCGACCGGCATGGCGAATCTCGCCAGGAACTGACAGAAGATTTGATTTCGCTGGTCAGAGCCTATTTGAAGTAGGCGCAGCGGGCAGGAGTGGGGTCAAAAACAAAAGGACAGTCCGGAGCCCCCGAGACTGTCCTTAAAACCCTCCCGGTTAGAAGGGCAGCTTATAAACCCACCTTACAGCCGCCATGTTGCAGGCGGATGGCGAAAAGATGAATTTCTGATTAATTTGCCGCTGGCGGCGCTGCTATAGTAATTCGGTTATTTGGTGATCGATTGTGCGAACAGGCTTGCGGAGCCTTCCATGGCCGTGACGATGACGCGCAAAACCGAGCAGTCACGCCGTTTGCAACAGCGCGCCGAAGGCATGATTCCCGGTGGAGTGAACTCGCCGGTGCGCGCTTTTGGCTCTGTGGCCGGCGATCCCCTGTTCATCATTCGCGGCAAAGGCTCGCACATATGGGACGCCGACGAAAATGAGTACATCGACTATGTCGGGTCGTGGGGACCGCTGATTCTGGGGCATGCCGATTCGGGAGTGCTCGATGCGATTCTCGGCGCAGCCTGCAACGGCACAAGTTTCGGAGCCTCGACCCCGTCGGAAGCCGACCTCGCCGAACTTGTATTGAGCGCGTTCCCCCACATGCAGAAGGTGCGCTTTGTCAACTCGGGGACGGAAGCGACCATGTCGGCGATCCGACTGGCGCGCGCGTACACGAAGCGCAAATACATTATCAAGTTTGAAGGGTGCTATCACGGCCATGCCGACTGCCTCCTGGTCAAGGCAGGATCAGGCGTGGCGACGCTGGGAATCCCGGGTTCAGCGGGCGTTCCGGAAGAATTCACGCAGTTCACGCTGGCTCTACCGTTCAATAATCTTTCGGCCGTTGAACACGCGTTTCACAAATTCAAACATCAGATCGCATGCGTGATCGTCGAGCCGGTGGTTGGGAACATGGGCTGCGTTCCGGCTGCGGATGATTATCTGGTGGGACTTCGCCTGATCACCGAACGCGAGCGAGCGGTGCTGATTTTCGACGAAGTCATGACCGGCTTTCGCGTGGCGTTTGGCGGCGCGCAAGAGTTGTACAACATCAAACCGGACCTTACGACCATGGGAAAAATCATTGGCGGGGGACTGCCGGTCGGAGCTTACGGCGGACCCGCGGACATCATGGACTTGGTCGCTCCGCTCGGCCCGATGTATCAAGCCGGCACGCTTTCTGGCAATCCGTTGGCCATGGCCGCAGGATGCGCGATGCTCAAGCAACTGCGCGATCGCAGAGCCGAAATCTATCCCAAGATCGACAGGCTGAGCGGAGAACTGGTGGAAGGCGTGGCCGCGGCGGCCAAAGATGCCGGGGCGAAACTCACGTCCAATCGGGTGGGATCGATGTTCACCTGGTTCTTTACTCCGGATCCCGTGACAAACTGGGAGTCCGCTTCCAAGTCCGACACGGAAGCATTCGGGAGATTTTTCCGCGGCATGCTCGACCAGGGAATCTATTTGCCGCCCTCGCAGTATGAAGCCGCATTCCTGGGCGCGGTGCATACGCGGGAAGACGTTCAGAAAACCATCGCGGCGGCCAAAGAGGCATTTGCCGCCGTCGGCCGTTAGCCCGATCCACCAGCAATTGTCCTGCGCGCAGCTACTCCGTCGTGTAATTGATCTCCATGCGCCGCACCCGAAGACTCGACACACACAGCGCGATTAGAGCCACAGTAAGTAAGCCGAGAACGGCCACCGGTGCGGAAACCGGATTGGAGTTCGAAATCAGAAGCGCGAGCACCGGGTGCATCCCCGGGGGAGTAGGAACGTCGACCGGAGACAGTGACTTGAGATAGTAAATGACGCTGAACTGTTTGAGCACGGCGGGCAAGAATGGATTGATGCCCTCCCAGATAAGAATCACTGCCGTCGGCGCGATGGGATTTCGAAAGAACATTCCCGCGATCAGAAAGAACGCTCCATAGCCGATGCAGGCGAGCACGGTGATGCCCACGTAGGCGGCGGCATGTTCGAGACCGTGATTGTGGTACAGGTAAAGATTTCTCACACTCGGCCGATACGCCCACAGAAAAGCTGTGGTCTGCAGGACTTCGCTGGTGACGAAAATGGTGCAGGTTGCGATGAGCCCGGCCAGAAATTTGCCCAGCATGAGGACTTCGCGCCGGATCGGCGCTAAGAAGTAGAAATGAAGGCTGCGGTCGAGCACCTCTCCGCGAAACAGATTCATAAAAATTCCCAGGCAGCCGAAGAAGAGGCCAAGACGCAGAAAAAAGAACTGAAAAACTCCGGCGAACACGATTGAATCTCGGATTAGATTGCTGCCTTCTCCGAGCATCACGGTTTCCGCTTTTCCATTTACGAATTCCACGTAGAGCGAGTGCTGTCCGTCGGAGTAGTTGTATTTCTCGTGGAGAATATCCTCGATCCTCTGGGCGCTCGTGTGGCGATGCTCGGTCCAGTAAAAATGGACGTCTGGTTTGCCCAGCAGTGCGACCACTTCGTCATTTGTCATGCCTGGCTTAACGGCCAGCAGGTCCTGGTAAGTGAGCTCTTTCCCGCCCTCGTGGGCCATCTCAGTCATGCGGCCTTGTTCCCGTGAAACCGCCATGGCGTAGGCCATGAACAGAAAAACAGGCAGCGCCGCGACCAGGTAGATCCAGAGTCCGCGTTTCGCGAAGAAAGTTTTCTTCAGTTCGAGGCGAACCACGGCCTTGATCTGTCTCCACCAAAAGGTCTTCATCGCACGACCTCTTCGTTGCCGATCAGGTATTCGTAAACGGAAAGCACGTCATCATCGGCCGGAGTGATGGATTCAATCTCGACGCCGTTCACAATGAGCCGATTCAACGCCAGATAAAAGTTATCCGCGCTTCTCGTTTTCAGCAGCAGACCGCGATTGTCGTTGTGAATGACCACCTCGCTCGCCAGTTCCGACTCGATCATTTTCGCAGCCAGGTCGCGGGGCCGCGTGCATCGGATCAAAATCTGCGTGGGATGCTCCTGAATCTCGCTGCGGACATTCTGGATCTGGCCCTCCGCCACGACGTATCCATTGCTGAGCAAAATTACCTGATCGGAAATCACGTCAACTTCATGAAGGATGTGGCTGGAGATGATGACGTAACAGCCGCGCTCCGCGGCCGCGCGAAACAGCGCAATCATTTCGGAGCGAGCCAGCGGATCCAGCCCATTCAGCGGTTCATCCAGCACCAGCACTTTCGGATCGTGAGCCAGCGCCTGCGCCAGCCGGATTCTCTGCCGCATGCCTTTGCTGTAGCCGGCGATATTCCGCCCGGCGTCGGCAACCAGATTCACTCGCTCAATCGCTCGCCATGCCGCCTGCTCGGCGGTGCGGGAATCGCACCCTGAGAGCTGCAAATAGAAATATAGAAATTGATATCCGGTCAGCCCTTTGGGAGAAGAGTCGAACTGCGTGGAATAGCCGACCAGCTTGAAAAGGTTTTCTGGATCATCCGTTCGATAGCCGAGCACCTGGATTTTTCCACGGCTCGGCCGGACCAGGCCGGTCATCAGATTCATCAGCGTGGTCTTGCCCGACCCGTTGGGACCGACGAGACTGGTAATGCCGGGTGGAATCGCCAGATTCACGCGATTGACGCCAAGAATCTCGCCATAAAACTTCGAAACGTCTTCGAACACGATGCGGTCGCTCACCGTATCACCTCATAAGCGCGCACCTTGCGCATCAGCAAGAACAAACAAATCCCGCAATAGAGCAGCAGCGCGATCCAAGCGTCGGCGACCGAAATCCCGTGCTCGGAATCGATCCCAAACAAGTTGCTCCAGACCTCCGTCATCAAGTAGGCGAGATTCAAGAAGTAGCCGGTCTGGGTTCGCAGGACTGCGTTGATCGCCTGTCCGAAGCCTGCGCCGAAGAACATCACAGCGAGCAGCAATGCGCCCGCTACGATTCGCCATTTGACCCATGCGGAAAGCGCCATCGCCAGCAGAGAGAGGATTGCGATCCAGATCAGCGAACCCAGAATGAGGCTGCCCGCGACCCACAAATGGTTCCACGCCCAGCGCGGACCGGCGAAACCGGCCTGGACCGCGAACAGGATCAGGCCGGGAATCCATGTGATCTGCGAAAGAGTGATGGCGAGCACTGAGCTTTTTCCCGCCAGATATTCGGCTCGCGAGAAGGGACGGCAGAAATAGAGCGGCAGCGCTCCATTGGCAAGATCGGGAGAAATCAAACCCGGGCCGACAAACGCAGTCAACAGAAACGCCAGGACGCCTTGCGCGGACAGAAAGCGAAAGAAAAATGTGTTGTCGATGGAGATCAGGTTTCCCGAAACCCCGATTTGTGCCAGGAAGCCGACGTTGTGGGCGAGATAAATGAAAGCGAGGCAGAGCAGCGGATAGAAGAAGCAAATCGTGAGCAGCACCGTCTGCACCTTGGAGCGAAACAGATTGCGCCGGGAGTAGCGGAATAACACGAGCCATCGCCACCAGGTTGCGGTCAGCACTCCCGTGTACGGCTTATAGCTGCGCCGGTAAACCGCCATCAATCCTCCGCGACTCTCGGCTGCTCAGTGCTCTCGGTGGTTGGCTTAAACGTCCATCGCTTTCAGGAAAATGTCTTCCAGCGTGTCACGGCGGAAATTCAGCCGTCGGATGCGGACCTGCCGTTCCGCAGCCAAACGAAACACATCGCGCGTCTCGATTCCCTCGGCAAGAACGACTTTGATTCGATTCGCCGTCACCGCACACTCGCAGCCTAGCCGCTCGATCGCCTCGGTGAAATCGCCATTTGCGCCGTAAGTCTCCAGTTCGAGAAATCTCCGATTCGCGCGGCGCTCTTCGTTCAAATCGGAATAATGGGCAATCCGCCCCTTCTTCAAAATGAGCACCTCCTCGCAGGTGTCTTCCACGTCGCGGAGCAAGTGCGAAGACATGAGAATCCGCATCTCGCCAGTGTCGCGAATCTCGCGAATCATGCGGATCATGCGCTGGCGCGCGGAAGGATCGAGGCCGTTGGTCGGCTCGTCGAGGATCAGCAGCTTCGGGCCGTGCACAATGGCTTGCGCCAGTTTCGCCAACTGCCTCATGCCGAGGGAATAGGTTCCGAGCTGGCGATAGCGGGCTTCGGCCAACCCAACGTAAAACAGCGCTTCGTGCGCCCGCTCCAGGGCAACGCTTGGCGGCAATCCCGAAAGTTCGCCCATCATCTGTACGAACGAGACCGCGCTCATTTTGGAAATGAACGCGTCGTTTTCCGGCATGTAGCCGACCATGCCCCGAATGCCGCGCGTGTCAGTTCTGATGTCGCGGCCGAACACACACGCGCCCCCTGCGGAGGGTTGGCAGAAGCCGAGAAGGGTGTTGATCAGGGTTGATTTACCGGCGCCATTCGGGCCCAGCAATCCGATCGAGCGCCCACGCAATTCGGCGGTGAGACTGCGCAGGATGTCGAGCTTGCCAAAGCGGACCGACAGTCCTTGCAGTTGAATGATGGGAGCAACCGGAGCAGCAGGCGGCGTGCGTTTTATCACGCCCTCTTCGGCTCCGGGTTGTGCCGTCGTGCTCACTGAGTTGGCGAACTTGTGGCGTGGATCGTGCTTCCCAGAAACATCTGGGGCAGGAATGGCCCATTATGCCCCATGGTCAACAGCGTGCCCAGATCGAAGCCCATGAACCCGGTATTACTGGCGACCACGATCTGGTCCGGCTCGCCATAGGCGTAAATCATTCCTGGCGCCGAGTTGGCGACAAGCGCATCGACGGCTTGCCGCTGTTGTGCCGTCAGCACTCCACTTGATCTGAGTTGCTGCGCCACCGGACCGACCACCGGGCCGATGTTGTGATAGAAAATACCCGAAAAGTTTGTGTATCCGTCGGTCGGCAACAAAGCCTGGAATGTAGAGGAATGCGTTAGCGTGTTCCCGGACTCACGCGTCTGGATTGCCTGCGTGATGGTGCCCATATCCGGGGCAGCGATGAGATAGCCATCCACAAAGGTGTAGTAGATGTCGGAACCTGATTGGTTCGCGCTGTTTGCCTTGGTGTTGCTGATGCTGTAATAGATTTGCGAACCAATCTGTTGCTGGCTTAGCTGCAGCGAGTTTCCCTGGCGGTTGCCCTCGCGATTGAACGACTCCACGAGCTTCGCGATTGTCGATTGCAGCGTGTTGGGATCATAGACCTCGAAGATCAGCTTCCAGCGCGGCGTCGGAATCATCGGCCCATCGAAAGCCATCGTCACTTCACCGCCGAGCGGAGCTGCGATGTCGTTCCGCACGTTCACACCGCTCCTGGTCTCGAAATCGTTCAGCTCCTGATCAAAATTCGAGTCGCTGCTGCCGATCATCTGAAAAATCTCTTCCATGATGCTTCTCGGATTCTTGATCACGGCCGATGTCACCACGCTCGCGTCCGGTGAAACGAATTCGAGCGAGCCCATCGCGGCCGGAGCGGCCAGCCACGACGCGACTCCTTGCCGTTCGGAAGCGAAAGTCAGATTGGCATGACTTTCGGTCTTGCCGGCAAGGTCACGATGTTCCATCGTGAGATATCGAACATCGCCAACCCCCGGCGGCAACTCATGGCCGTTGTTGACTTGTACGTTGTGCGCGACGATTTGTTCCATGTCCGCGCAAAATAGCCACTCCACGCCCTGCTCATAGGAATTCGCGATCTGCTGATAAAATGGGGTGCCCACAAAGCCGCCCGTGCCTTGCTGCACACGTTGGGCCGTCCGCTGCAGCTCAGCGACGTCAACACTGGCGATCACCAGGCCTTGGTTCAGATAGACGAAAAGCGGATGTCCGGCAGCGGCAGTGATCGCCCACGGATTATGAACCACCTGCAGTGCGGTCTGCGACCGATCGGAACCAAGCTTTCGATTCTCTTTTTGCAGAAAATCCTCGAGCCCATCCTGACGGACTCGTGCCAGCACAACCACGGCGCCATAGTCGGCTCCTGATTTGGACACCGCGAATGCAATCTCATCTCCCAGATAGCTGCTGAACGTCTTGAACTGATTCAGCGTGTCCTGAAGCTTGGGGCCGTTTCCTTTCTGCTGCTGCGCCCACCAGTTGCGCAGTTCGGGACTCTGCTGCAGACGGTCTTCGAACAAGCGGCTGGCTTCTCCCAGGGTGTTGGTCAGATTCGGAATGGCGGCATAAAGGATCGTGTTTTCCGGAAGATAGGACAGAAGATCGGAGCTATAACGCAATCCCGGGCTCGGAATCGCGGCAAACTGTTTCTGCAGGATCGCAAAATCACCCAGCAGGGCAAGATATTTCGCAGCATTCCGGCTCCACGCGATGTCATTCTGGATGGGGACCTTGGCTACGGCCGGGTTCGAAGTCGCTTCCTGTCCCGCCTGCAATTCCGTGGTGGTGTCGCCGTAATCGACTTTCACGACTCCTTCAATCACAGCCACGCGCGAGCCCTTGGTTCCACGGTTTAGGGAAAGAATCGTTCCTTTAACAGAAACCAGCCCATCGTCGGTTGCGACGAATAAGTGACCCGTCTTCTGTTTGGCGGCCTGCACGATCACCCGGCCCTGATCGAGGCGGATCGTGGTGCCCTTCCAACCGCGGGAGAGTGACAGATCCGAGCGTTCGCTCATTTCGACGAGCGATCCATCCAGCAGCCGAACCATGGCGCTCGACCCCTTCGTGGTACGGACTTCCTCGCCGTTTCTGATTTCATAGCCAGCCGGGATCAAGCGAGCTTCCGCGCCATTTAAGGCGTAGAGGGAACCCTCGATGGACTGAACCGCGCCGCGGATGGGATGCTGGCCGGGCAGAAATCCCTGTCGCCATGAAAGCACCGCGAACGTGACAGCGGCCACGGCAGCCACTCCCAGAGCAAACCGCAAGGCGAGCCGGCCGGTGCCACGCTTCGGTTCGAATTGCCAAACCCGCTGCGGTTCTCCTTCTTTCGCGCGCCCCAGGGCGTGGCGGCAAGCAACACATGCATGCACATGGTCTTCAAACAGCAAGGCACGCGCGGGAGCCAGTTGCTTGGTCAGATATGCGGGAATCAGGTGCTGAAAGTCATCGCAGTTGCGCAGCGTGTGCGCCCCCAGATCGGCGGCGGGCGTCCCGGCAATTGATTTCCAGACGCGCTCGCCTGCCTGTCCGACCATCTTGTCGTCGATGTGTTCACTTCGAATTTTCGACAGCAGGCTCTCCAATTTATCGTCCTTCATGACCGGTCTCCTAAATAGAGTCGCAGCTCCTTCTGAAGCTGTTGCCGCGTGCGATGCACAATGACTGCAACCAGGACTTGAGACAGGCCGAGCATCTTGGCAATCTCGGGATTGCTCAGGCCCTCCAGGAAGCGCAATGCGAAGATTTCTGCGGGACGCGGCTTGAGTTGTGCCAACGCATGAGCCAGCGCGCGGCGCAATTCGGCATCGTCGTGAGCAGAGCGCGCCGGCAGGTCGGGCATCTCAACCCAATGAGTGGACTGCCGGGCCCGGGTGATGTCGAGAGCGGCGTTGATCGCCGCGCGGCGCAGATAGCTTTCTAGGTTGTCCATCGCGTCAAACTGCGCCGGCTTGCGCAGCAGCCGCAGGAAGACGGTTTGGAGAACGTCTTCGGCGTCGAATGCGTTGCCCGTGATGCGGTAGGCCGTGCGAAACACAAGGCCGTGATGGGCGCGAAACGCTTGTTCGAGTTCACGCGGAATCGCGATTGCCGGTTCTTCCTCTCTCAATACGCTTGGCAGGGTACGCCTCCTGTCGCGGGATTGCATACCTAAAGACGGCGGACAGCAGGGATTCTTACAAACTTTTTAAGGACTGTTTTCAGCAGCTCAGGTTGGAGCGGAGTTCCCGGGGTTTTGCGCGAAAAAACCCATGCGGCACCCGTTTCAGGCAGTTAATACGGCCAGGTCCAGTCGGCGGCTTCCGGTTTATCGATGCCGAACTGACGCGCATAGTTACGGCATTCGATCTGCTGATTCAGGAATCTCTCCTTGGCATGACCGCCGGTGTTTTGGAGTCTCGGCACCCGGTTAACGACATCCATGGCCAGGCTGAATCGGTCAATGTTGTTGTCGATAGCCAACTCGAGCGGAGTACTGATACTGCCTTTCTCCTTGTAGCCGCGAACATGAATGTTGTCGTGATTCGTGCGGCGATAGGTCAGATGATGTATCAGCTGTGGATAGCCGTGAAAATTGAAGATGACCGGCTTGTCGACCGTGAATAGCGAGTCGAAATCCCAGTCAGATA
>JASHRE010000489.1 GCA_030037515.1 Candidatus Sulfotelmatobacter sp. | reverse complement strand
TGCCGAATCTTTACGTGTCGGACGCGAGCGTCTTTCTGAATTGCACGGATAAGACCACCACGATCAGCATCCTCGCCTTCTCGCTGCGGACGTCAGAGTTTCTGATCGAAAACTTCCGCCGCGGCGATCACAACACTGCCTAAACATTCCGCAATCTGCCCGCATCGTGTAGAGATCCAGCGCGCAGCGCCGGGTGACGCGGCACTTCAGCGCTGCGCTCAATCGCTTGCTCGTTGAAGCGGCGTTAGCCGCTGAGGTGACCAACAGAATCTCCTAAGGCGCGTTCTTGAGAAACATCGGGTCGGCGTACCCGGAACCCGGGATCGCCTGGCGGCGGAATGAGCTTCTCTTCTCGGACCCGCTGCGCTGCCCGTCCCTTCTGTCAGCGCGTGAATCCCCGGTCCACAGCCGGATTTTGTGAACTGCTCGACAAGCCCGCTCAGCCAGCGAACTGCCTCCCATTCCACTTTTGCCGCCGGGCCGCAAATCACGTTCGCAACGAGGGTAGGGTTTCAATTGTCAACCAGAGCAAGCCGCCGTTGGGTTCGCCTTTCACCACGCGAGCCCAACTGTTTTTTCGGTATAGCCATTTCCCGAAGGAAAAACGACTTCAAGATGCGTTGCATCCGACGACAACTCCGCGCCCTCGACGCGCACGTGAACGCTGGGGTCGTTCAAGCGGATAAAAAGACTCTGCTTGCTCTCGGCCGGTGCAGAAAGCCGCAACTTCAGTGACCGCGGAGACTCCTGCTGATCGATCACCTTCATCTGCGCTGTAATCCCGCCCGCCTCGGGCAAGCCATGTCCGAGACCAACCTCAACGGCAGGAAGCGGGATCTCCAGCGTGCCGTGCTCGATCTTCGCACCGGCAGCATGAGAGCCGAGGTGCACAATCTCTGCTCTCGCGTCGACCAGTCGCACGATCAAATTGGTCCCAGCGCGCCGCATGGAGAGGCTAAAATGCTTCGTCCCGAGCGGCACGTCGGAAAGGCTGGCCTGGTTCCATGTCGCAGGCACGTGCGGCGTAACCGAAAGAACCTGATCAGCGGCGTTCCATTCCAACCCGAACAATCCGCGCAACGCGGGGGAAATCACCATTGCAGAAGACCAAAGCTGATGCGATGTACTCCGCCCGAACCAGCGGAAAAATTCACCCGAAAGCAATTCGGTCACAGCTCCCAAATCCTGCGACCACGTCAGGTCGGCATTTTGCATGAGATGGGCGTAGGCGCTCAAGGCGCGCCCGTTGCGGTATTCCGAAAGCGAAACCCATCCCGTGAACAGAGGCCAGACTGAACCCTGGTGATAGCTGACCGGATCGTAGAAGCTGACAGTCGGGCTCAGGTCGCGCGTGCCCCAATCGGTGGAAAATTCCTGGGAAGCCCACCGCTCCAACATTCCGGAAGGATGCGTGAGGTGAAACGTTCCATCCCAATCCGCCACGGACGGATAAATCGTAGGACTCTTATCGAGCGTGCCATTCGAGTTTCTGCTGAATGCATAAAAATCCATGTCGGTGAGAAAATACTCCTTCTCGATCTGTTGTGCGACGAAGGCAGCGCGCCTTTCTGCGTCTTCGCCCGCCTCGCGATGGCCTGTGGCTCTGGCGATGCTTGCGAAAGCGGTGCTCGCCTGCTGATCGAGCGCGGCAAGATAGATTTCCTGATGCGGCATGCCCGGCATCCACGCCTCCACCCAACCTGTGCCGGCCGTGTTCTCATAAATTCCGTCGCCATCGGAATCGTGAGAGCATTCGAACGTCCACGCTTTTTGAAATTCTGCCCAATGTTGCTTGAGGAAGTCGGCGTCGCCGCTGATTTGCAGATAGTCATTCGCGGCCATGAGCAAAAGCGGCGTCGCGTCGGCAGATGCGTACTCGTATGGCAGGCTTTTCCAGTCCACCAGGCCCGCGGTTTGTGACCATTCATGCATGATCTTTCCCTGCGGGCTCTGGCGCCTCAGCAGAAATTCCATTTCATCGCGTGCGAGTTCGAAATCGCCGTAAGAATTCACGGCATACAGACTCCAGAGTGCATCGCGTCCGAAAAACCAGCCGAACCCGGGCCTTGCGGAATCCGCGCTTGCATCGATTCCCGCGATGAGCGCCGTTTCATCGTGATCGGGAGTGGTCTTCACTCTGAGCTGTTCCATCGCGACTTCAGCCCACGCAAACGCATCGTTGAAGTCCGGGTCAGGGGTGTGAACCGAGAGATGGTGCGACAGAAATTCCCTGTAGTAAGCCGCGGTGTCTTGATAAAGCGACGTTAGCGAACCTCCCAGCGCAGCCAACTTCGCGGCCAGGGACACATCTCTGGCATTGGCCGCCGTGTCGGCCACAGTCAGCAGCAACGGAAAAATTTTGCCGTTGTCGTACGTGGGATTGAAGTGCAGCACAAACTGCGCCGGGTAAAATTTCGCGCGCTCCTGATAGGGGGGCAAGATCCCCGGCTCCGCTCCCGGCATTTCAACCCCCGCCGCATGATCGGGAAAATCCATATGCATGGCATAGAAACCGCCGGTTGCTGTTTTCACCCACTCCGCCGAGACATAATCGTCCGATGGCGCCGGCCACATGCGCTTCATCTCGGGAGTAAATTGCACCGTCACCGTCATTGGCCGCACCGCCTGAAACTGAAAAAAACCGATGACTCCGGCTCCGTCCGGCGCGTGCTCGGGCGCAAAGAGAACTTCGCGAATCCTGAAATTTGAATGCGCGAAAGTGATGATGGTGTGATCCGGGCGCACTTCAATCACGGCTGCATGTTCATTGACGTCGACCGGAACCGGATAATCCTTCATTTCAACAGTCATTCGCAGATCGCTGAAAATCTTCCAGGGAAAGATCCAGGCTTCGAACGATCCATCCTGCCGTCCCAGAAAAGCGCCCTGCGGGCCAACCACGCTGAACGATCTTGCAGGCACCGCCTCCCGCACAATCTTCAGCGGGACTGTATCTTCAAACGCAAACGCAGCTGGGATGGACGCTTCTTCCATCACCTGGCTGTGTGAGCGGGAACCCGCACCGAGATTGAACAACAAAAGCAACATCGCCATTGCGACTCGACGCATCCGCACTCCTCGCCATCGAAAGAAGGTTATAAACCTTCGGCGCATCCTGCCGCCAGCAAGCTTTTCGGTGGTGAGCTCGACCGCATTCGTCCTCGCGAGAAACGCGTTGGCTTCGCGGCGTTGGAAAAGCTAGTATGCTGCGTCTGTGGGTGGCTGGGGCGAGCGAAACTCCAGGAGGGTCGAATGCGTCGTCGTTGGCTTGGACTGCTTCTTGCCTGTGGCGCGATCGTGCTGGCGTTCGCGCAGCCGCCCCCCCTGCCCAACCGTCAGTCCCCTCATTCAAACTATGCTCTGGCCGATCCCTGGTGGAAGCACGCCGTCATTTACGAGGTCTATCCGCGCAGCTTTCAGGACACCGATGGCAATGGCATCGGCGACATCAACGGCGTCACGTCCCGCCTCGATTATCTCGAGCAGCTGGGAGTTGATGCCATCTGGATCACGCCGATGTATCCCTCGCCGCAAGTAGATTTCGGTTACGACATTTCCAATTACGAAGCGATCGACCCGCAGTATGGCACGCTCGCCGATTTCGACCATCTGGTGAGCGAGGCAAAGAAGCGGGACATACGCATCATCATGGATTGGGTGCCGAACCACACTTCAGATCAGCATCCCTGGTTC
This sequence comes from Candidatus Sulfotelmatobacter sp., assembly GCA_030037515.1. Lineage (GTDB taxonomy): Bacteria > Acidobacteriota > Terriglobia > Terriglobales > Acidobacteriaceae > Sulfotelmatobacter. The sequence continues at coordinate 570 of JASHRE010000489.1, read as the reverse complement.
GTGGAATCACGCTCCTCGCGCAACAATCCCAAGCGCGACTGGTACATCTGGCGCGATGGCGAAGGGCCCGGCCAGCCTCCGAATAACTGGCAGTCGTGGTTCGGCCATTCTGCATGGACCTACGGTGACGAAACCGGACAATGGTATTACCACTACTTCTACGTGCAGCAGCCGGATTTGAACTGGCGCAATCCGGAAGTGCGCAAGGCTATGTACGATGTGCTCCGCTTCTGGCTCGATCGCGGCGTCGCCGGCTTTCGTATGGATGCCGTCTCACGGCTCTTCGAAGATCCCAATCTGCACGACGATCCGATTCTTCCCGGCGTCAATGCGTTTGGCGACCCTAACATCGAGCACAAGTACACCCAGGACTTGCCCGAAGTGCATGATGTTTTGCGCGAGGTGCGCGCGCTGGTTGACAGCTATCCCGGAAATCCGGTGCTCATCGGCGAAGCGGATGAACCGAACATCCTGGACCTGGTCAAAATGTACGGCCCAAACGACGATGAGGAACAGCTTCCCATGGATTTTCAGCTGGCCGACGTCAACCGGCTTTCTGTGCCCGAATTT
>JASHRE010000050.1 GCA_030037515.1 Candidatus Sulfotelmatobacter sp. | reverse complement strand
CGAAATAGAGGTACAATGGCTGCCGTTTCTGTGGTCAATAAGGAGAGTCTGGCTGAAAGATCCTGACTGGAGCCCTTGCGTCGACCTGGCAAGCTTATCCAGCCGAAAAAATGGAGGGCAGTGAGTTTCGACCCGATGATGACGCCGAATGTCTGGTCCGGCTATCTTCAGTTTGTGCGCGGTTGTGCCCGCGATGCTGAAACATAGCAACAGGACGATTGTTGAGCGTCTCAATCGCGAGCTCGGTGAACTAGGGCTGCCGGTCGGGGGTGCATACGCGGCCTCAGAACCGGCGTTGGTCGCGATGTTCGATTCGTCGTCGGCCTTCTCTAAGCTATAAGGGCATCCGGCGGGAGCTGTTTCTGCCCGGCGTCATTGACGGCAATGCCAACCCGGGAGCCATGTCCAACGCTGATTTCAGAAAGCGGCCAAATGACACCGCGAGTGGAATTCTGTTTGTTTGCAGCGATCAGCGACGCTCAATCACGGTGTCTCGGTTGCCCGTGTACCTCATCGGCTTGGGACCCAACACCGATCTTTCTGCGATCGCTTGCTCTAGCCAACAGCAATCCGCAATCACTGGAGTTCGTTTATGTCGATCCGACCGGTAAAGCGCGTGATTCAGTCCAAACCCACTCTGGAAGGCGCCGGCGTGCATCTTCGCCGTGCCTTCGGCTTTGGCAACACCAAGGATTTCGACCCTTTCCTGCTGCTGGATGACTTTCGCAATGATGTCCCCGAAGACTACTTGGCCGGTTTCCCCTGGCATCCCCATCGCGGGATCGAAACCATCACGTACGTCCTCGCCGGAACCGTTGCTCATGGAGATAGTCTGGGCAACAGCGGAGTGATCGGCGCGGGCGACGTTCAATGGATGACCGCCGGCAGTGGCATTATCCACCAGGAAATGCCGAAAGGCGATCAAGTCGGGCGGATGCATGGCTTTCAGTTGTGGGGCAATCTGCCGTCCTCACTCAAGATGACGGCGCCACGTTATCAGGAAGTAACCACGGCCGAGATACCAGAAATCACCGACGATGACGGAACCCACGTAAGAGTGGTTTGTGGCGAATTCTGGGGCAAGAAAGGTCCGGTCGAAGGCGTTGCCGCGGACCCGATCTATCTTGATGTGTCGGTTTCTCCAGGCAAGAGAAAAACCCTTCCGGTGGAGACTGTTCGCCATGCTTTCGCGTACGTTTTTGGCGGCGGCGGAAAATTCTGCAACGCTTCCGGGCCGCTTTCGGTGCCTACTGAAGCCATCAAGTGGCTTGACACCAATCCGCCTGTTGAAGCGGATAATCGCTCGCTCGTTCTTTTTGATCGCGGCGACGAAGTGACCGTCCAAGCCGGCAACGAAGGAATCCGATTTTTGCTGATCTCGGGGAGACCCCTGGAAGAGCCCGTCGCCTGGTATGGCCCGATTGTCATGAATACCCAGCAGGAGCTGCAGGAGGCATTCACCGAATTGCGGGAAGGAACTTTCTTGAAAGAGGTGCAACCTATGAAAAATCCGGAGAGGAAAAGAGCTTAGGCGATCAAGGTGACTTAGTAGCAAACTTCCACGCGAAGGAACCAAGCGTCAATAAATAATCTGTATTGGTTCTTCGCCAACCTGTGTGGGAAACTCAGGTCCCGCATTCTCGCCTCGAGAGTCCCCGCGGACTGACAAATCTTTACAGCCCGCAGCGTTGAGCCTGCGTAGAATCTCAGCGAGCGAGTGTAGATCGGGTCGCTCCTCATTCCAAAGACAAATCAGTAATGGACCGATACGGCCCAGCTACCTAAACTGCCGGGAGTGTGACCATGACACGATTGGTGATCATCAGCAGCATCTGTGTAGCATTTCTGCTCGGCGGCGCGATGAGTGTTCTCGCTCAGGACGAGCACAGAGACGAGCGGCACGACGAGGCCAGGCAAGACGAACGGCACGACGAGCATGTGCAAGAGCGTCGACGCATTGATGATGCGCATTTTCGCGCGCATTTCGGGCGCGACCATCGTTTCGCAATCAAGCACGTGACGATTGTGGGAGGTCGTCCGCACTTTGCGTATGGAGGCTACAATTTCGAGATTGTGGACGCCTGGCCGCACGGATGGTCTTACCGGGACAATTGTTATATCGATTTCGTGGGTGGTGGGTACTATCTGTTTAATGTGGCGCACCCGGGCATCCGGATTTCCGTGACCGTACTGTGAGTGTGCAACGGCGTTTTGGGTCAACAAAATATTCCCGACTCCACGGGCCCATGCCGTGGACTTTTGTGCGAGGTGACGCTCACCGGCGCTCGCGTTCCTAAACGGGGAGACGGGGTTGGGTGATGCCGGTTCGAGTCCGCCCCGCCCCGCCGCGCCACAACAAGCATCCCGTGTCAGACACTCTGATATCGCCTGTTTCTTCTAGGATGCGGCCTAATGTGGATTGGGTGAGGCCAGCGCGAACTACAGGCAGAATCGGCTTCCCTACGATTCCGGTTTCATGTTTATGAAATCGCCCGGGAAAACCAACAAATATGCAGATATGTTCTGCTGGATACGGAATCTGGCGCCGGCTTGCAAACCCGGCCGGGTGATCGGCCTCCGATCATGCGCACCGCCCTTCTTCACGCCCGCTTGCCCAAACCAGTGGGCGCACTTATAGTCCAGGGATTCTTGAGTTCTACAAGGATGGCCTCGAACCGGCGCGGCACTTGACCATCCCCAGGTCGTCGATCGCCACGATATCCGCTCAGACTGTGACCCGAGTGTCGTAAGTCTTCAATGCACTCAAAATCATTTGGACGACACCTTCGTCTCCGATCGCCGTATTCATCATAGTGTGATAAATGGCGCGGTCCGGCCACTCCACGCGGAAGTATCTCTGAATGAAGTCGGCGCGCTCGCGGTCGACAGTATCGACAAGTTGTTCGGCTTCTTGCTGTGTCTTGCCCCGCGCCAGCAGGCGTCGCACTTTCTCTTCCCGCATAGCGTAGAGAAATACCCGCAAGGTGTCCGCCCGATTCTTGAGAAACTGTTGCGATCCTCGACCCACAATGACGGACCTTCCCTTTTCTGCGGCATGCTGCACGACCCGCTGCGTAATTCTCATAATAGTCTCGCTATCGACCAGATTGAGTTTGGCTGCATTGATGCTGCCCTCGTAACTGCCGCGCAGGAACGATTTGAAAAGACGGTAGTAAAGCGGATCCCGCCGCTCCTCGCGAGCCTCGACGACGGCCTTGGGACAGTGGGCAAGCCGGGCGATCTCCTCTGTCAGAACCTGGTCCCAGAGTTTCCAGCCGAGTTGTTTTGCCAGCAACTGCGCGATCTCGGCGCCGCCACATCCGTATTCGCGTTCAATGGTGATGATGTTGATCATGAAACCACTTTCTTGCCCGTCTCAATCAAGCGTGGACCGCCAAGACGGCGCACGGCCCTAATTGGATGACCCGATACGTAGTCGAGCCGAAGACAGCGCGGTCCAGAGCATCGCCACCACGAGCGGTCATAACAATGAGGTGTGCTTGCGCTTCCTTTGCATAGCCCACGATTTCTTCATAAGGTTTGCCACACCTCACTTCGATCCTAACAGTGAGACGCTTGCGTTGGCTGTCTGAAATGAGTTTATCGAGTTGTTCCGCGCGGGCCGCAATAATCGCTTCCGCTCCGGTCGGATCCGAGGCTCCCTCGACCACGTGCAACATGGTTAGTTCTGCACCGTACTGGGCCGCCAGAGACGTCGCATATTGCAGGGCCCGTTCCGAATTGATGGAAAAATCGGTGCAGTAGAAGATTCGGCTCAGACGATGCTTCCCGTCTGGCCCGGTGGTCATGACACTGTGCGCCGGATTGGATGTCACAAGCACCGGGGAACATGCCTTGCGCATCACACGATCGGTGGTCGAGCCTAGCACCAGACGGTCAAATCCGCGCCGGCCGTGTGTTCCTATGACAATCAGTTCGACCTTATGTTTCTGCGCAAACGACAAAATCAGATCAGATGCGTGTCCCTGACCTACCACAAGCTGCGGCTCAACTCCGTGCCGCGAGTTTTTCTTCACAAACTCCCGCAGTCTTGCCTTGCCACCTTCGCAAAGCGCTCTCGATAACTCCGCGAAATCACCGGTCGCCCCAACGTAATCGGCGTACGGATATCTCGACAACTCGATGGCGTGCAGAGCCACCAGATGAGCTTGGTAGTATTCGGCAACAGTCAGCGCATACTCGTACGCGCTCACAGAGAAATCCGAAAAATCAACCGGACAAAGAATACGTTTGATCTGCATGACTACGCTTCCCCTACGTTGCCATTCCCCCAACTCTTACCCACCATCACGGAGATCATTTTCTCCAGCATAAGACTCACAAAAAATATCCCCGTGCGGCAACCGTAAGAACATGAAAGTATCAATGTACGGCCGGGCTTGCCGATTCGGACCGGTATCGATCCGCGCGTTAACCGACCGCCACCTCGCCGCCTCCGCCCGGTTCGTTCCTTTTGAGAAGAAACGACAGTACGAACATGATCGCGGAGCCCACGGATAGGACCCAGAACGTGTCGATATATGCCAGGGTGGCAGCCTGCGCCTGCACGGCTTGATACACGCTGGCATAGGCGCGATGCTGCGCGTCAGGCGGGCTCATTCCCGAGCGAATGAAGAGCTGAGCCGAGCCGTCGATCAAGTTCTGAAAGCTCTGGCTGCCCAGCGTCGCGTGGCCGACCAGAACTGACTGGTGGTATTCGGACCGGCGGTCGATCAGCGTTGTGACCATCGAAGTCCCCACGCTGCTGCCGATATTGCGCATGAAATTGACCATGCCGGCAACTGCGTTGCTCTTCTCTCTCGGCATACCGATGTATGCCGCAAGGGTAATCGGCACGAAAAGGAAACCGATACCAACAACCTGAGCGATGCGCAGCCACGAAGCCGCAGCAAAACTGATGGTCAAGTCAATGCGCTGGGTAGAGAGATACATCCCGATTGCCAGGCAAAACCAGCCAAACGCAATTATGTGGCGCGCTTGCACCCTGTTTGTGAGTTGGCCCACGATGGGCATGGAGAGAAGGGTGACGAACCCTCCTCCAGACAAGACCAGTCCCGCCAGTTCAGCCGTATATCCCAGCAGGGTTTGGAGAAACAGGGGCATCATTACCAGGCTGCTGAACAACATGATGCCCAAGGTGAACATCATCAGGTTCGAACTCAGGTAATTGAAATTCTTGAAGAGCCGAATCTCGATAATCGGGTTCTTGCTGAACCACTCCCAAATCGCCAGCGATACCAGGCAGACACTCGACACAATCGCCAGAGTAAGTATGAAATGCGAACCGAACCAGTCGTCCTCTTGTCCCTTGTCCAGAACAACCTGCAGGGCGCCGACGCCTAATGCCAGGAACGCAATTCCGATGTAGTCCAGTTTGACGCCCGCAGCTTTGAGTTGGCTCAGGTAGGGCGGGTCCTCGATGAGGCGAAGGACCAGACTCAGCGTCATTAGGCCAACGGGGAAATTGATGAGAAAAATCCAGCGCCAGGAATAATTGAACGTAATCCACCCGCCCAGGGTCGGTCCAATCGTTGGCGCCACCACGGCGGTGATGCCATACAGGGCAAATGCAAGCCCCCGCTTTTCGGGAGGGAAAGTGTCGGCCATGATGGCCTGTGCCATCGGTTGAAGACCGCCGCCACCGGCGCCTTGCAGCGCGCGGAACACGAGCAGAAGACCAAAACTCGGCGTCAGCCCGCATAAAATGGAGCTTACGGTGAAGATCGCGAGACAGGCCATGAAAAACCGCTTGCGCCCAAAGGTGACGGCAAGCCAGCCACTGATGGGTAGAACAATGGCGTTGGAAACCAGATAGGAAGTGAGCACCCATGTGCTGTCGTTGTTGCTGACGCCGAGACTGCCGGCGATGTAGGGCAAAGCCACATTGGCGATGCTGGTGTCGAGGACTTCCATGAACGCCGCCATGGCCACGACCACCCCAATCAACCACGGATTGTACCTGGGCACCCAGGGGGCTTGTTCCGGGGGGAGAGCCTGGGCAGCATCACTCATCGCAGATACACCTTTGGTTCCACGCTCATGCCCGGCCGAAGCTGCAGGTCGCGGTTTTCGCCCGCTTCGAGCACGATCTTCACCGGAATCCGCTGCACGATTTTCACGTAGTTGCCGGTCGCATTTTCCGGGGGCAGCACGCTGAACAACGGGCCCGTTGCCCCGGCAATGCTGTCCACGTGACCCTCATAGTCGCGGCCGCTGGAATCCACGTGAATCCGCACCGGCTGTCCCGTTCGCATGCGTTTCATTTGGGTTTCCTTGAAGTTGGCCGTGATCCACACCTCCCGCAGCGGCACAACAGTCAGCATCTGTTGGCCGGGTTGGACGTTCAGGCCGACGACCACGGTCTTGGTCACCTCGCCACTGACTGGCGCAACGATCTTGGTGTATTGCAGATTCAACTCCGCCTGGTGCAGCAGCGCACGCTTTTGCTGAACGTCGGCGATCGCAGCCTGCACCCGCGCCTTGGTAGAAGATACTTGCTGTGGACCAGTCTCCGCGTATTGATGGTTGGCAGCCGCTTGTGTGAGTCGGCTTTGCGCCTGTCGGACGAACTGCTCGGCCGCGGACTCGTTCGCGCGAGCTGCCGCCACGTTCGCAGTACTGGATTTGGCCGTGGCCAGCGCTTGATCGTAGATCTGCTGCGATACTTCCCGCTTGTCGACGAGCAACTTGTAACGGTGGAGATCGTCTTGTGCCTTTACATCGTTCGCCTCGGCCGCTGCCAACTGTTCATGAGCCGCGGCCAGTTGTTTCTCGGCAGCGGCAACTCCGGCGCTGGCATCCTCTACACCGGAGGCGGTGAAACTCAATTGGCTGGATGTGTTCACGGACGTGATCGGCACTGTGATATTGAGCGACCGAGCGGTAGCTTCCGCGTTGGCTAGATTTGATTGTGCTTGCGCGAGGGCCACCTGATAATCCGTAGGATCGATTTCGACCAGCACGTCACCTTTTTCGACCCACTGGTTGTCGTTGACATTGACCTTCACGACGTAACCTGAGATGCGCGCGCTTACGGGGTAGAGGTGGACATCCACTTGTGCGTCGTCTGTCGATTCGAAACTGCTTAAATATCGCCACAGTAGCACGCCCGCTATCAGAATCGACACGGCAGCACCGAGAATGATGAATCTTCTGCGACGCTTCCGGCGTGCGTCTGGCGTGTACTTGTTCTGCGGCGCTGCCAATCCAGCGCGCGGCAGTTCCTCGTCTGCCTCAGCTACAGATGGGAGTGGAGTCTCGTCTGGCATGTTCATTTCCCTCGGAAGTATTCCCTGACGCCCTGCTCGGCAACGCCCATGGCGCGTACCAGGGAAATTTTCGCCAAGTTGAAGTTGTAAAGACTCGAAATGTATTGTTCGTGCGCGCTCGCAACTGCTTCTTGGGACTGTACCACTTCCACGCTGTCGGTCACTCCGGCGCTGAAACGATCGCCGGATTGAACCAGCGTCTGCTCCGCCAGGTCAATATTGCTGCGTGCCACAGTAACGCTCTCGGCCGACGACTGCAGGTTCAGCAGCGCGGTGCGCACGTCAGACTCGATTTGAGCGCGCAGACTTTCCAGCCGCTCCCGGCTCTGCTCAAGCTTTGCATCAGCCTGTTGAACGTTGGCGTGAACGCTGTTTCCAGTAAAAATGGGGATCGACAGCGTCCCGCGCACGTCGTACACCTGGGTCGCACTGGAGGGATTGATGCCCCCTGCGCCGTAATCTGCGCCAAATGAAAGCGACGGCAGATATCCGGCCGCGGCCGCCTTCCGCGAAAACTCCGCTGCACGTACATCGGCCATCGCCGACCGGTAATCGGAGCGCGACTCGTACGCACGTTTTAGGGCCTGCTCGACGCTCATTCCTTCGAATGGCTGGTATGGCGACTTGTCCGTCAGC
>JASHRE010000488.1 GCA_030037515.1 Candidatus Sulfotelmatobacter sp. | reverse complement strand
CCGGATAGCGGATACGGAATTAAGGATTTCTGGTGGTGGTGCAGTTGAATTGTCATCCTGAGCGAGGACGTTGCGCAGCAAAGGATCTGGGCGAGCTGCGCGATGGCCGTATTCTTTGCGCCACAATGATCGCGCGCTTGGCTTGCTCCTCAACTGCCGGCTTCCCGGAGGCCGGCGCAGTTTCTAGAATGTTTCAGAAGGAATTTGGGTCAGCGAACCGGACCGGCAGTCATCAGTCCGAAAAAGCTTTCAGCGTTGTCCGCCCTTTGACGCGCCTGTGAAATATCCGTCGAGATCTTCTCCGCCGATTGCCTCGCTGTCTGTGCGGCGTCGCTGTGCCCTGCGCGGTCCAGAGCATCGGCCAGCAGCAGCAGCGTCATGTCGTTCGCTTCAATCCCCGCCGAACGACGGAGCTGCACGATGGCTTGCTCGGAATCTCCGCTGCGCTCGGCGAGCAGCGCACTGCCGATCAGAGCGGCGGCATTTCGGGGATTCATTTCCAGTGCCTTTTCATAACTGACTGTCGACTGCTCATAGTTCTGAAGCTCGACGTTGGCCGCTCCCAGCTGGCTCCAACCCATTGAGCGCAACCGCGCATCGTCGGCCTTGTTCGCAACCTTCTCATACATTTTCATTGCGTCCTGAACATGGCCGTGGCGCTGCAGATACATCCCCATGTTGAGAACCTGCGGCAGCGGATACGGATGCAGTGACTCTGCCCGAATGAACTCCGGAATTGCCTCTTCCACTCGCCCCTCTTTATCGAGCACCATGGCTAGGTCGTCATCGGCCATATAGTTTGCCTCGGTGACCGAGAGCGTATAGCGCCAAAGCGTCTCGCCATTCGTCCAATATCGCAGCTGATGATGGGTAAGCGCTCCCAGCGCAAATATGATCATCGCAGCCGGAACTGCGATCCAGATTTTCGCAGCTGCATGTCCCTCGGCAATATCCCAAACCGCCCAGACTAGAGCGATCAATATTCCAATCATCGGGATGTAGACGAAGCGGTCGGCCATGGCCTGCTCACCCACTTGCACAATCCCGATCATGGGCACTAGAACTCCCAGAAACCATAGCCAGCCCACTGCCAGATATCTGCGTTCTCGCCAGCCGAGCGCAATTCCTGTTAGGAGCAGCAACACCACGGCACTGACAGCCACCTCCCACACGGGAATTCCATTCCCGGGGTGCGGATACAACGGCGCCAGATGCCGTGGCCACACCAGCATCCGAAGATATTTCGCGTACGATACCAGCGCATTTTCCAGTCGGACTTTCAGCGAGAACTCGCCCAGGGTATGTACCGCACCGGCCGACCGCTGCGCGATAAATGTGAGAACCGATGCCGCGAGCACAATCGCAAACAGCGGAACTTTTTCGAGCAGCAGGAACATCGAAGATCGTGGCGCGACGCGTTGCTCATCGTCCGCCTGGAGCTGCCCCCTCTTGCCGTCGCCGTTGCTGTAATTTTGGACAAAGCGAGAATCTTCTGCGAACGTCCTCTTCAGCGGCCAGTAATCCCACAACAGCAGAACAAACGGCAACGTGATGATTTGCGGCTTGGCCATCATGCCCAAAATGAAGCACGCATTGACGGCGACGTAGCGCCATGTTCCACCGCGTCGCGCGTAGCGCCCATACACCAGCACGGCAAGCAAGAAGAAAAACATGCTCAGCACGTTCTTGCGTTCCGCCGCCCAGGCTACCGATTCCACATTCAAAGGATGCAGGGCAAAAATCGCGGCCACCATCAGACTCGGCCACGCCAGTGCGGTTGCTTCATCCAATACCAGGAACAGCAGCATCGCATTTGTTGCATGAAAAAGAAGACTCACATAATGATGACCGGCGGGACTGAGCCCGAACAGTTGACAATCGAGCGCATGCGAGAGCCAGGTCAGCGGATGCCAGTAACCGGCATGAAATGTCGTGAAGGCCCACTTTACCGTGGACCAGGTGAGTCCGGCCTTCACCGGAGGATTGCTCAAAATGTACGGCACATCGTCGAGCAGGACGAAACCGTCATGCGTGATGGGATTGTAGAAAAGCAGAGTCGCGGCAAACAGCGCCAGACAGAAAATCAGCTCATGTTTCTCATGGCTACCGAACGCCGGGAAACGGGTCTTCTCCCGCGACTCGAAATTTGTTTCTCGTGCGGGTTTCGCTGCGGCGGCGACCGATCCTGTTCCAGCGGAAAACAAACCTGGCTCCTCTCGATTTTCTTGATTATAAAATTCGCCGCCTTCCCGGCGGAGAAGGTGATCTTCAAACCTGAGTACATTAGTCATCAGTGCGGGGAAACATGGTCCTCTGGTGCAGAGGAAAGGCGCGCTCAGGGATCATTTTGTTCCTGTCACAAAGGCGCGGTCTAAGATGTTTCGACCCAAGTTCTATTGACAGAAAATGTCAGTTTCAACGTCATACTTTGTTCAAAGACAGAACCCGGCGAAACGATGAGCATGCACTTAAGTACTGCGTCACGCTGAAAATAAAGCTCTTTTCCGATTCCCCTCGCAAACCGAGGTAACCGGCAGGTCTGGCCCGGCAAGTGCAAAGATCAGACACGACTGCGTCATCCGTGACCAGAATATTTCAACACTCACACGAGGGGAAAAGAGATGCGTAAACAGAAGGGTTTCTCATTGATTGAGCTGCTGATCGTGGTGGCCATCATCCTGATCATCGCAGCGATCGCGATTCCGAACTTGCTGCGCGCCCGCATAGCGGCGAACGAGTCGTCTGCGGCCGCCTCCATGCGTACACTCACTACAGCTCAGGCAACCTACCAGGAAGCCTATCCGACGGTCGGCTATTCGACCAACCTGCTCGACCTGGGTGGAGCGCTCGGCACAGCTTGCGTTCCGGCCTCGACCAGTGGCTGCATGGTTGACTCCGTGCTGGCGAACGATGGCAACCCGGCTGGCGGCGGCAAGAGCGGATACCAATTCACGAGCGGAACTGGCACCAACACGAACGGCGTCAACACCGGTTACACGTTCCTCGCCGTTCCGAACCAGGTTAACCAGACTGGCGTAAAAGCATTCTGCACTGAGGAAGATGGTGTGATTCGCTGGGATCCAAACAGCGTTTGCTCGAACACGGAAGCGGGCATCCTCGCTTTCAACGCTCTGAACAACTAGTAGTTTGGCGAAGTACCTGGGGGAGGGTACAAGCCAGAAGCAGCGGAGGAAACTTCGCTGCTTTTTTTTTGTTCCGCGTGAGCCTCAATGGAGGCCTAGGCGAAGCGAGTACCGGACCGCAGAAAGGGCGACTCGAATGGCGATCGCAACTCCCGGGTTCACTCTGAAACCGAGCGCGCATTCCGTCGCGTCCTGACACTTTGTGTCAGACTTCGCAATAAAATCGGCAGGATTCGAGTCGTCTGCGCATCGCCCCGCGCTATAAGCTCCTGACAACTCGCCACTTAACCAGGTTACCAAGGTGAATCAGGTCGACGAACAGAATGGCGTCGAAACTGCAACAAATGCTTTCAACATTGTGCTTGGCCCAATTTGACCGAAACTTTGTGGGGAAGGTTTTCCGATGCGCTCAACAAACTTAGGGAATTCTCGGGGATTCTCGCTTATAGAATTACTGATCGTGGTTGCGATCATCCTCGTTATAGCTGCGATCGCGATTCCGAACCTGTTGCAGTCCAGAATCTCTGCCAATGAGGCATCGGCAGTGGAGTCGCTGCGGGCGGTCACCGCGGCAGAGGTCACCTACTTCAACGCGTATCCAACCGTGGGCTATGCCAATGACATTGGGAACTTGGGTGGCGCGGCGCCTTGTACAGCCGCCTCATCAACCACCGCCTGCCTGATCGATAACTTTCTGGCCACGTCAACCCCGGGCAGCACGGGCAAAAGCGGATTCTATTTCCAGGCAACGGGCATCGTGAGCGGTGGCACGCCGTATAACGACACTTATGTAATCGGCGCGGCGCCCATACAAGTGCACCAGACCGGGAACCACGACTACTGTTCCACGGATGATGGCGAACTGCGCTCTCAAATCGCAAATGTGGGAGACGTGCCGGTCACACAAACTGCACCGTGCCTGGCCTTCCCGGTCCAGCAATAAGAAGCAAAACCTTCGCAAGTCCGAAAGCCCATCCCTCAGGCCCGCGCTCCGCGCGAAGCCAGTGACTCCCGTAACCTGCGCTTCTCTCGCGATTCGCGCGACATTGCTTATAATTTCCTTTGTAGCAGGCAATTTGAAAAACAACCTCGGCAGCTATGCCCGCAATTGAGATCCTTGGCCTCGAGAAAACCTATAAGGTGGGTTTCTGGCGCAAACGCCCGAAACGCGCACTCCATCCCCTGCACCTGACGGTCGAAGAAGGCGAAATCTTTGGTTTCCTCGGCCCCAACGGCGCAGGGAAGACGACAACCTTGAAACTGCTCATGGGACTGGTCTTCCCCACAGCCGGCTCGGCGCGCATTTTGGGCCGCGAGTGGACCGATCCTGCAGTGAAAGCGCAGATCGGGTTTCTTCCCGAGCAGCCGTACTTTTACGATTACCTTACGGCTCCTGAGTTGCTTGATTACTACGGCCAGCTTTCTGGAGTTTCCGGCGCCGATCGCAAACGCCGCATCCCTGAAGTTCTCTCGCAGGTCGGCCTGAGCGACTTCAAAGGCGTGCAGCTGCGAAAATTTTCGAAAGGGATGTTGCAGCGGGCCGGCATCGCGCAGGCCATCCTGCACGATCCCAAGCTCGTGTTTTTTGACGAACCCATGTCCGGCCTCGATCCCATTGGCCGCCGCGAGGTCCGCGACCTGATGGAGCAACTCAAGCAGGAAGGCAAAACGGTTTTCTTTTCCACGCATATTCTTTCTGATGCCGAGTCGCTGTGCGATCGCGTCGCCATCATTCACAAGGGCGTGCTGCGCAGCGTGGGAGCCGTAGAAGATTTGACCGCCACCGTACAGGGGAAGGTCGAACTCGTCTGGCAAGGCCCGCAGATTCCCGCTTTTATGAAAGCCTTGACCAGCGATTGTCATGTCAGCGGCGACACTGTGCGCGCCGTCGTCAACGAAAAGCAGCAGGATGCGGCCATTGACGCCCTTCGTCGCGAGCGTCTGCGCCTGATCGCAATGACGCCGGTGCGAACATCCCTGGAAACATATTTCATCGAAAAGTTGCAGCATATTGAGGAGTCGGTCGCAGCGGCTGCGGGGAGTGACCGATGACCGCCCGCATTTATCACATTGCCCGCAATACGTTTCGCGAGGCAGTACGCGATCGCGTGCTATACAACTTGATTGCCTTCGCGCTGCTGCTCTCGGGCGCGGCGATTCTCGTGGACCAGATTTCGATTGATGTCGAGCGCCTGGTCGTCGTTGATCTCGGTCTCTCCGCCGTCTCTCTGTTCGGTGTTGTCATCGCAATTTTTATCGGCATCGGATTGGTTTCCAAGGAAATCGACAAGCGCACGCTCTATACGGTTCTATCGCGTCCAGTTCGCCGCTGGGAGTTCATTTTTGGAAAGTTCTGCGGACTCGCAGGCACGCTCATCGTCAACGCTTCACTGATGGCGATCGGGGTTTTCGGAGCTCTGCTCTACATCGCTCACAAGTTCGACCGGCTTGACGGATGGATTTTCGTCGCTCTGTACTTTATCATCCTGGAATTTTTTATCATCTGCTCGGTGTCTCTACTCTTCTCGTCTTTCTCTTCGCCCTTGCTCTCTGCAGTTTTTTCGTTCTCTCTGTTCGTGATCGGGAGTTTTGCCAACGATCTCCACGGTTTTGCCCGGATGACCCATGGGTTTACACGCTGGTTTGCGACAGGGGCCGCTTACATTGTTCCCAACTTTTCTACGCTCAACGTAATCAGCAATGTCGCGCATCAGCAACCGCTCGGTGTGCATCTGATCCTTCAAAACACTCTCTATGCGCTCTTCTATACGGCGACGGT